>JBKDQY010000117.1:0-3717 GCA_046341655.1 Betaproteobacteria bacterium
CTTCTTCGTCGCCGGCTTCTTCGGCGCCGCAGCCTTCTTGACAGCCGCCTTCTTCGCCGGAGCGGCCTTCTTCGCCGCAGCCTTCTTGGCCGGAGCGGCCTTCTTCGCAGTTGCCATAACGGTCTCCTTGATCAAGTTGCAACAAGCACCGCACCGGTCGTTCCGGCGCGGGGATTCATCACCCGGGGGTCTGCCGGTGGGCCTGAGCCCCCAGCGGTCGCCCCGGTGCGATGAACGGGGTCACGAGCCTGCCCGGTCTGGGTGCCGGGCTCGGCTCGTCATTCTTGATCTCTAGAACGCACTGCCGCACGCTCGGGTGCCGCAGGCTTGGCTCGCTCTCAGGCCAGGGACTGCTGTCCAGCTCAGTCCCAGGCCAGCGCGCCGCCGGTCTGGTAGTCGATGACGCGGGTCTCGAAGAAGTTGCGTTCCTTCTTCAGGTCGATCATCTCGCTCATCCAGGGGAACGGGTTCTCCTCGTTGGGAAACAGCGGGTCGAGGCCGATCTGCGTCGCACGCCGGTTGGCGATGTAGCGCAGGTAGCCCTTGAACATGCTCGCGTTCAGGCCCAGTACGCCGCGCGGCATGGTGTCCTCGGCGTATCGATACTCCAGTTCGACGGCCTTCTCGAACAGCGTCTTGATCTCGGCCTTGAAGGCCGGCGTCCACAGGTGCGGGTTCTCGAGCTTGATCTGGTTGATGAGGTCAATGCCGAAATTGCAGTGCATCGACTCGTCGCGCAGGATGTACTGGTACTGCTCGGCCGCGCCGGTCATCTTGTTCTGGCGGCCCAGCGCCAGGATCTGCGTGAAGCCGACGTAGAAGAACAGGCCCTCCATCAGGCACGCGAACACGATCAGGCTCTTCAGGAGCTTCTGGTCGGCCTCGGGCGTGCCGGTGTGGAAGTTCGGGTCCATGATCGCGTCGATGAACGGGATCAGGAACTCGTCCTTCTCGCGAATCGAGGAGACCTCGTGGTACGCGTTGAAGATCTCGCTCTCGTCGAGACCCAGGCTCTCGACGATGTACTGGTAGGCGTGCGTGTGGATCGCTTCTTCGAAGGCCTGGCGCAGCAGGAACTGCCGGCACTCGGGCGCCGTGATGTGCCGGTAGGTGCCCAGCACGATGTTGTTGGCAGCCAGAGAGTCGGCGGTGACGAAGAAGCCGAGGTTGCGCTTGATGATCCGGCGTTCGTCCTCGGTCAGGCCGTTCGGATCCTTCCAGGTCGCGATGTCGCGCGACATGTTCACTTCCTGCGGCATCCAGTGGTTGGCGCAGGTCGAGAGGTACTTCTCCCAGGCCCACTTGTACTTGAACGGCACCAGCTGGTTGACGTCGGTCTGGCCGTTGATGATGCGCTTGTCGGCGATGTTGACGCGGCGCGTGCTGGTGGGCTGCACGCTTGCAGCGGATGACAGGACGGCAGGCGGCACCGGCAGCGTGGCCACCGGGGGGAACGGGTCGCTCGGCACCTGGGTGGGCAGTGCGGAGGCCATCGGCACGGCGGCTGGCCTCGTCGACGGCGTGGTCGCCGCGGCGGCGGCGGCGACCGAGGACTTCGGCGTCGTGATCGGCGCCTGCGGCGGCATCACGGTGGGTTGTGGCTTGACTTCGTCTTCCCAGACCAGCATGGGTGGTACGTCCTGTGATTTCGAATTATCGGAGTGTTGTTCGCAAACACCAAGCACTGGTTGACATCGCGATGAACTCGTCGTTGCAGCAGCGCATCGTGGCGAGCCCCTGAAATGCCCGCCATCGTGCGCAAGAAGGCTCAGCGCGAAGTCACTGGCAGGCTTCGCAGTCGGGGTTGTCGATCGAGCAGAACTTGATGTCGCTCGCCGGCTCGGCCGCTGCTGCGGCCTGCGCCGCGGCAGCGGCCATGGGAACGGCGTTGAGCGCGCCCGGGGCCACCGTGCTCTTCTCGCTGTAGGTGGCGCTGGTGGTGCGCAGGTAGTAGGTGGTCTTCAGGCCGCGCAGCCAAGCGAGCTTGTAGGTCTCGTCGAGGCGGCGGCCCGAGGCGCCGGCCATGTAGATGTTGAGCGACTGCGCCTGGTCGATCCACTTCTGGCGCCGCGCGCCGGCCTCGATGAGCCAGCCCGGATCGACCTCGAAAGCCGTGGCGTACAGGCGCTTGAGCTCCTCGGGCACGCGGTCGATCGGGCGCAGCGAACCGTCGAAGTGCTTGAGGTCGACCACCATGACGTCGTCCCACAGGCCGATCTTCTTGAGGTCGCGCACGAGGTACTCGTTGACCACCGTGAACTCGCCCGAGAGGTTGCTCTTGACGCTGAGGTTGCCGAAGCTGGGCTCGATGGACGCGTCCACGCCGATGATGTTGCTGATGGTGGCCGTGGGCGCGATGGCCACGCAGTTGCTGTTGCGCATGCCGTGCTCGGCGATGCGCTGGCGCAGCGCGGCCCAATCGAGTGTCTCGCTGCGGTCGACCTGCACCCACTCGTCGCCGCCGCGCGCCTGCGCCAGCAGCGCCAGCGTGTCCTGCGGCAGGATGCCGCGGTCCCACAGGCTGCCGCGGTAGCTGCTGTAGCGTCCGCGCTCGGCGGCCAGATCGGTGCTGGCCCAGTAGGCGTGGTAGCACACGGCTTCCATGCTGCGGTCGGCGAACTCCACCGCATCGGCGCTGGCATAGGGCACGCGCAGCTGGTACAGGCAGTCCTGGAAGCCCATGATCCCCAGGCCCACCGGGCGGTGGCGCAGGTTGCTGTCGCGCGCCTTCTTCACCGCGTAGTAGTTGATGTCGATGACGTTGTCGAGCATGCGCATCGCCGTCGACACGGTCTTCTTCAGCTTGGCCTGGTCGATGATCAGTCGGCCATCGGCGTCCTTCAGGTGCTGCGCCAGGTTCACCGAGCCCAGGTTGCACACTGCGATCTCGGTGTCGGAGGTGTTGAGCGTGATCTCGGTGCACAGGTTGGACGAGTGCACCACGCCCACGTGCTGCTGCGGCGAGCGCACGTTGCAGGCGTCCTTGAAGGTGATCCAGGGGTGTCCCGTCTCGAACAGCATCGAGAGCATCTTGCGCCACAGGTCCTTGGCGGGCATGCGCTTGAAAAGCTTGAGCTCGCCGCTGTCCACCTTGGCCTCGTAGGCGGTGTAGGCGGTCTCGAAGTCGGCGCCGAAGCGGTCGTGCAGGTCCGGGCAGGTGCTGGGGCTGAACAGCGTCCAGTGGCCGCCTTCGATCACGCGCCTCATGAACAGGTCGGGGATCCAGTTCGCCGTGTTCATGTCGTGCGTGCGCCGGCGGTCGTCGCCGGTGTTTTTGCGCAGCTCGAGGAACTCCTCGATGTCGAGGTGCCAGGTCTCCAGGTAGGAGCAGACCGCCCCCTTGCGCTTGCCGCCCTGGTTGACGGCCACGGCGGTGTCGTTGACGACCTTCAGGAAGGGCACCACGCCCTGGCTCTCGCCGTTGGTGCCCTTGATGTGGCTGCCCAGGGCGCGCACGCGGGTCCAGTCGTTGCCCAGCCCGCCGGCAAACTTGGACAGCAGCGCGTTCTCCTTGATGGCCTCGTAGATGCCGTCGAGGTCGTCGGCCACGGTGGTGAGGTAGCAGCTGCTGAGCTGGCTGCGCCGCGTGCCGCTGTTGAACAGCGTGGGCGTGGAGCTCATGAAGTCGAAGCTCGAGAGCACCTCGTAGAACTCGATGGCACGCGCCTCGCGGTCGATCTCGTTCAGCGCCAGACCCATGGCCACGCGCATGAAGAA
>JBKDQY010000118.1:0-19600 GCA_046341655.1 Betaproteobacteria bacterium
AGCGCGTCGATGAACTCGCCGCGGTCGGCGACCAGAGGGTCCTGCCGGCCGGCCGGCAGCGCGGCCTGGCCCGCCGCATCGGTGCGCGGTGTCGAGTGGAACAACTGCATCGCGGTGGCTCCCCACGGTGGAGCCGGCCCCCGGCCGGCACGATCCCAGAACAACCCGGTGCGAATCCTGCGCGAAGCTGACAACCTTCGGTAGCCCGATCTGATCCCTGCTTTGGGCGGTGTTCGACCGTTGTCGCCGAATTCCAGGCCACGCCCGGGCGCAGGCCAGAATGGCGCAATGAAGCTGCTCGTGCTCGGTGGCACCCGCTTCCTGGGCCGCCACCTCGTCGACCAGGCGCTGCAGCGTGGCCATGCCGTCACGCTGCTGCACCGCGGGGTCAGCGCCCAGGGCATGTTCCCCGAGGCCGAGCACCGCCTTGCCGACCGCAACGGCGAGCTCGCCGCCGCGCTGGCCGGCGGCACCTGGGACCTGGCCATCGACACCAGCGCCTACGTGCCCCGCCACGTGGCCAGCGCCGCCGCAGTGCTGGCTGGGCGCGTGGGGCAGGTCCAGCTGGTCTCGACGATCAGCGTCTACGCCGCCGACGCGCCCGCCCCGCTCACCGAAGACTCGCCGCGCGCCGCACTGGCCGAGCCGGGCACCGAGGCCGTCACCGGCGAGACCTATGGCCCGCTGAAGGCGCTGTGCGAAGACGTGGCGCTGCAGGCCTTCGGTCCGGACCGCTGCCTGGTGGTGCGGCCTGGGCTCATCGTCGGCCCGCACGACCCGACGGGCCGCTTCAGCTGGTGGGTGCGCCGCTTCATGCGCGAGGCCGGCCGCAGTGGCGAGGTGCTCGCACCGGGCCACCCGTCCGCGCCGGTGCAGTTCATCGACGCCCGCGACCTGGCCGCCTGGATGCTGGCGCAGGCCGAGGCCGGTGGCAGCGGCGTCTACAACCTGGCCGGCCCGGTCGGTGGCACGACCATGGGCAGTCTGCTCGAGACCGCACGCGCCACGCTGAGCCCCCGCGCGCGGCTGAGCTGGGTGGACGAGCCCACGCTGCTGTCCGCAGGCGTCGCACCGTGGATGGGTCTGCCCCTGTGGCTGCCCGAGGGCCAGGCCACGCTGCACCGGACGGCCATCGACCGCGCCGTCGCCTCCGGCCTGACCACACGGCCGGTGGCCACGACGATTCGCGACACCGCCACGTGGCTGGACACCCTGCCTGGCGAGGAGGCGGTGATGCCGGCGCCCATCGCGGGCGGCACGCCCCGCCCGCAGCCCGGCCTGCCGGCGGCACAGGAGGCGGCTCTGCTGGCCGCCTGGCGCGCCCGCTGACCACCGTCCATCTCGGCAAGGCACCGTTCGCGACGGCGCACCTGCAGCCCATCGCAAGGCCGTCGCACCGCGCGGGGCCGCTGTCTACAGTGCGATCCATCGGTTCCCGAGTCGGGAACCCCTCCCGAAGGAGATCGCCATGTTCAAGCCCCCCGCCGCCCGCTTCCACACCCCGGCCCTGTTCGGTGCCGTCCTCGTCACGCTGGCCATGCTGGGCTTCGTCGACGGGCTGGCCCGGCACGAGGCGCAGGCCCTCGAGATGGCCGCCAAGGCCGGCACGCCGGTGGCTGCCGCCACCGTGGCGCCGCGCGGTTGAGCAAGGGTAGTCAGTACTGCACGCGCGCCAGCCAGGTGGCGCGGCTGGCCTCCAGCACCTGGTCCAGCGTCAACAGGCCGCGCTCGCGCAGCAGCGGCATCATCTTCACGAAGACCTCGGCGGTGACGATGGCGTCGCCCAGCGCCGTGTGGCGGCCCAGCACGGGCACGCCCAGGCGCTCGGCGATGGCCTCCAAGCCGTGGCCGTCCTGCCCGGGGTGCAGCACGGCCGACAGCAGCAGCGTGTCGAGCACGGGCTGCTCGAAGCGCACCCCGGTGGCCGACTCCTTGATCTGCAGGAAGCGCATGTCGAAGGCGGCGTTGTGCGCCACCAGCACGGTGTCGGCGGCGAACGCCGCGAAGGCCGGCAGCACGGCGTCGATGGTGGGCTGGCCGGCCAGCTGATCCGGCCGTATGCCGTGGATGGCGATGCCGGCCCGGGGCACGCTGCGCTGCGGGTCCACCAGCTGCTCGAACACCGACTCGCGCCGCAGCTTGCCGGCCACCACGCGCGTGGCGCCGATCTGGATGATCTCGTCGCCGCCGGCCGGGTCCAGGCCCGTGGTTTCGGTGTCGAAGACGGTGTAGGCCAGCTCCGCCAGCGGCCGCTCGAGCAGGCCGCCGCCGGCACCGCGGCCGAACAGCTCGAAGTCGTAGACCTCGGGCCGGCTGTCGGGCCGCGGCACGGCCCCGCCGGCCGACGCCGGTGCGGCCTGCGGCAGCAGCAGCCGGAAGAAGGCCTCCGGGCGCGCGCGCCCGCGCTCGAACCACAGCGTGCCGCCGTGGCGGTCGAGCACGTCGCGCACGCTCAGCGCCTGCGCCTCGCCGTCGGCGACGATGGGCTCGGTCTCCCAGGCCGACACGGCCTCGGTGCTCATGGCCTGCACCGGCCACGCCAGGTCGAGCCAGGCCTTGCCGTCGCCCGGCGTGGCGGTGGGCTGCAGCCGCAGCGTCAGCCGCGCCACGCCGTACTCGCCCGCCAGGCGGCCGGCCAGGTGGGCCAGCGCCTGCAGCAGCGAGTAGCTGTCCACGCGCAGCCACAGCGCGGGGTCGACCTCGCCGGCGCCCACGCGCGGGCCGCCCCCGGCCTGCAGCCGGCGCACGGCGGCGTCCACCAGGTCGGCGCCCAGCATGTCCTCCAGCGGCCAGCGCGTCTTCTGCGCCTGCAGGCCCGCGGCGGCGGCCTCCTGCAGCTGCCGCGTCAGGGTGCCGATCTCGTCGCGCACGACGGCGAAGAAGCGCTCGCGCACGGGCGGCGGCAGGTCGGGCTCGTCGAGCAGCTCCACCGCCGCGCGCAGGTTGCCCAGGGCGGCGCGCTGGCCCTCGGCCAGGCGGTGCAGCGCGCGGTCGCGCGCCATGTCGTCGCCGAGGTCGTGCGTGACGTTGTCCAGCATCAGCACGAAGCCGTCGAGCGCCGGCGCGCCGGCCGCCGGCGCGCGCACCGGCGCCAGCTGCGCGCGCAGCAGCTGCCCCCCGCGCGTGCCCGTCACGAAGGTGGCCGACGCGTGCGCGGCGCCGCGCGCCAGCCGCTGCTGCACCGACTCCAGCGCGTGCGCCACCAGCCGGCGGTCGAGCGCGGCATAGATGCTGCGGCCCAGGGCCAGCGGCTCGGCGCCACCGATCACGCCCTCGGGCTGCGCCGCGGCCAGCGCGCGGAACTGCAGCCGCGCGCGCGCGTTGAACAGCAGCACGCGGCCGTCGAGGTTGCACACCACCACGCTCTGCGTCAGCTCGGCCATCAGTGCCGCGAGGCGGTTGCGCTCCTGCGCGATGCCGTCGGCGGCCTCGGCGACGCGGCGGTCGATGGCGCCGAGCAGTTCCTCGCGCTCGGCCAGCAGCGCGTTGACGGCCGCGGCCAGCGCGCGCACGCCGCGCGGCTGGCCCTCGGCCTCGAGCCGCCGGCCGGGCGGCGCCAGGCGCAGCACCTGCAGCGTCTCGGCCAGGCGGCCCGCGGCGCCGCCGTGGCGCAGCCACAGCCGCCGCGCCGCGGTGCCCAGCGCGATGGACGCCACCAGCCACAGCATCAGCACCAGCGCCAGCCGCGGCTGCAGCAGCGCCCAGGCGGCGGCGCGCTCGGCCGGCTCCAGCGTGGCCGCCAGCAGCGCGGCGGTGCCGGCCAGCGCTACGGCCAGCACCGCGCCGGGTGCCGCGGCGGCCGCCAGCGCGGCGCGGTCGGCCGGCGGCTTCACGACGCCAGCAGCTCGCGCACCCGGGCGGCGAGCTCGCGCGTGGAGAACGGCTTGGTCACGTAGGCGTCGGCGCCCACGCCCAGGCCCTGGGCGACGTCGGTGTCGCGGCCCTTGGCAGTGAGCAGCAGCACCCTGGTGCGCGCCAGCGCCTCGTCGGCGCGCAGCGCCTGGCAGACCTCGAAACCGGTCTTGCCCGGCATCATCACGTCGAGCAGCACGAGGTCGGGCCGGTGCGCGCGCAGCTGCGCCAGGGCCTCGTCGCCGTCGCGCGCCAGCAGCACGCGGTGGCCCTCGCGCTGCATCAGGAACTCCAGCGTGACGAGGATGTTGGGCTCGTCGTCGGCGATGAGCACGGTGTGCGTCGTCATGGGCTTGTCTCCTGGGTCGTGGTCGTCTCCGGGCCGGCCAGCGGCAGCTCGACGCCGAAGGTGGCGCCCTCGCCGGGGCGGCTGGCCAGCCACAGCCGGCCGCCGAAGTGCTCGACGATGCGGCGGCTGATCGGCAGCCCCAGCCCGGTGCCGCCGGCGCGTTCGCGCGGGCCGCCGGCCTGGCGGAACTTCTCGAACACCGCGGCCTGCTCGGCCAGCGGCACGCCCGGGCCGTTGTCCTGCACTTCGATGGTCAGCGTGCGCGCCGCCACGGCCAGCCGCAGCAGCACGCGCCCGCGGCCCTCGGGCACGAAGCGCGCCGCGTTGGCCAGCAGGTTGATCAGCACCTGCAGCAGCCGGTCGGCGTCGGCCTCCACCACGGGCGCGCGGGCCGGGGCCTCGACGTGCAGCTCGGCGCGGCGGGCGCGGAACAGCCCGTCGACGGCCTGGGCCGCGCGTGCCAGCAGCGGCACCACATCCAGCCGCTCGGGGCGCCAGTCGGCCTGGCCGGCCTCGATCCTGGCCAGGTCCAGCACCTGGTTGACCAGGCGCGACAGGCGCTCGCTCTCGTCGACGACGATGCCGACGAAGCGCTGGCGCTGCACCTCGGGCATGCCGGGCTCGTCGCGCATCAGCTCGCCCAGGGCGCGGATGCTGGTCAGCGGCGTGCGCAGCTCGTGCGTGACGCTGCTCATGAAGTCGTCCTTCAGGCGGTCGAGGCTCTCGAGCTGCTCGTTGCGCTGGCGCAGCTCGCGCGCCTCGTCGGCCAGGCGCAGCACGTCGGCGGCGCCCAGCGGCTCGGCCTCGGCGGGGGGGGCCACCCGCGCGCGCGGGGTGCCCGCGCCCACGGCGCCGGCCAGCAGCGCCTCGGCCTGCTGCAGCTGCCGCGGGGTGGCGGCGGCGTCGCCCTCGGCCGCGCCCAGCGCGGCGCCGCGGCCGGGGCCCAGCACGCGGTCCAGCAGCGCCACCAGCGCCGCGGCGCGCGCGCGGCCGGCCCAGAAGACGCGCTCGCCCGCGCCCTGCTCCAGGGCGCCCACAAAGCGCAGCGCCTGCGCCGCCTCGGCGCCCTGCGGCGGCCGCCACAGCGACACGCCCACGTACAGCGCGAGGTTGGCGCCCAGGCTCCAGAACAGGCCCTCGGCCAGCGGCACGCCCGCCAGAGCGCCCCACGTGGGCGCCAGCGCCGGGGCCAGCAGCAGCACCGCCCACAGCCCCGCGCCCGCGGCCAGGCCGGCCAGCGCGCCGGCCTTCGTGCCACCCTGCCAGAACAGCCCCAGCAGCAGCGCCGGGGCGAACTGCGCCACCGCGGCGAAGCTGACCAGGCCGATGCTCACCAGCGAGCGCGACTCACCGGCCAGCTGCAGGTACAGCCAGCCCAGCGCCAGCAGCGCCACGATGGGGCCGCGGCGCACGCGCAGCAGCCGCGGCGGCAGCGCCGCGGCGGCCCCGGCCCCACGACGCAGCAGCGCCGGCAGCACGAGGTCGTTGCTCACCATCGTGCCCACGGCGATGGCCTCCACCACCACCATGCCGGTGGCCGCCGACAGGCCGCCCAGGTAGGCCAGCAGCGCCAGCGCCGGCTGCCCGGCCTGCAGCGGCAGCGCGAGCACGAAGGCGTCGGCGTCGGCCTGCGGGCCCAGCACGAGCAGGCCGCCCCAGGCGATGGGCAGCACGAACAGGTTGATGGCCAGCAGGTAGGCCGGGAACAGCCAGCTCGCGCGGCGGATGTGGCGTTCGTCGACGTTCTCCACCACCGCCACCTGGAACTGCCGCGGCAGCAGCAGCACCGACAGGCCGGCCAGCAGCACCAGCGCCGTCCACGCCATCGCGTCGAAGCCGCCCGGCCCCGCGGCGGGCAGCAGCCGCGCGGCCAGCGTGGCGTCGGCGGCCACGCGCGCGGCGATGTCGCCGGGGCCCGCGAACAGGCCCCAGCAGACGAACGCGCCCACCGCCAAGAAGGCCAGCAGCTTGAACACCGACTCGGCCGCCACCGCGGCCACCAGGCCCTCGTGGCGCTCGCGCGCATCCAGCGTGCGCGTGCCGAAGGCGATGGTGAAGGCCGCCAGCAGCGCGGCGACCGCGGCGGCGATCAGGCCCTCGCCCACGGCCACGCCAGTGAGCAGGCCCACGCCGTGCGCCACGGCCTTGAGCTGCAACGCCACGTAGGGCACCACGCCCACCAGCGCCACCAGGCTCACCAGCGCCGCCAGCGCGCGGCTGTGGCCGTGGCGGCTGGCGATGAAGTCGGCGATGCTCGTGAGCCGCTGCTCGCGCGCGATGCGCACCATCTTGCGCAGCACCAGCCAGGCCAGCGCCATGGCCAGCGTCGGGCCCAGGTAGATGGCCAGGAAGGCCGGGCCGCCGGCCGCGGCGCGGCCGACGCTGCCGTAGTAGGTCCAGGCGGTGCAGTACACGGCCAGGCTCAGCGCGTAGACGGTGGGCCGCGCCACCACGCTGCGGCCGGCGGCGGCGCGCCGCTCGGCCCAGGCGGCCACGGCCCACAGCACGCCCAGCCAGCCCAGCGACGCGGCCAGCACCAGGGGCAGCGGCAGCGGCGCGCTCATCCGGCGTCGTCCCCGCCGCCGCGCTCCAGCAGCAGCGCCACGGCAGCGATGAGCCCCGCCCACAGGCCGAACAGGGCCCAGGCCCAGCGCGGCCAGCCGGCCAGCGGCGGGCCCTGCAGCCAGGGCATCAGCGGCGGCAGCAGCCACAACAGCGCCACGGCCAGCACCAGCGCCACCAGGCGCTGCCCGAGCAGGCGCTGCGGCGGGGTGTGGCGGCCGGGCATGGTGGCGCGCGCGCTACAGCGCGTCGAAGTGGAAGTGCTGGCGCAGGTGGGCGCGGAAGCGGCGCACCACGGACAGCGCGTCGTGCAGCGCCTCGCGGTCCAGCGTGGCCAGCTGCGCCGGCAGCACCGGGCCCGACTCGCCCGCCAGCCCGCGCGCCAGGCGCAGGGCCATGAAGCGGTGCAGCGCGTCGGTGAGGTCGCGCGCGAGCCCGGCATCCAGCCGGCCGGCGGCGGCCAGCGCCGCCAGGCGCGCCGCGGTGCCCGTCTCGGCCAGCCCGGCCTGCAGCGCCAGCGCGCGCGCGCCGTGCACGATGGGGAAGGTGCCGAGCTTCTTCAGGTCCACCCGTTCGTCGGCGGCACGGTGCGTGAGCCGGGTGAGCCAGTTGCCGGGCTCGGCGAACTGGTCGGCCGCGGCAGCGAAGCGCGCCAGCCAGGTGTCATGGCCCTGCACCAGCGGCACCAGCGGCGCGCGCGCGGCCTGCAGCAGCGCGGCGTCGCCGGCCACCGCGGCGGCGTCGGCGAACATCGCCAGGTGCATGGGGCCCTCGGGGCCGCCCTCGCCGCGCACCCAGCCCTGCAGCGTGCGCAGCCAGCCCGCCAGCGGCTGCCGCCAGCGCGGGTTGGTGAGCATCACGTCGCCCGGGCAGGGCGGCCAGCCCAATGCGCTCAGCGCCTCGCTGACGCGCTGCGCCACCGCCGCCAGCTCGGCCTCGGGCAGTGCCAGGTCGTCGGCCAGGATCAGCGCGTTGTCCTGGTCGGTCTTCAGGATCTGCTCGCCGCGGCCCTCGCTGCCCAGCACCACGAAGCAGCTGTTCGCCACCAGTTCGGCGGGCGCCAGCAGCTGCCACAGCCGGGCCAGCAGCCGCCCGTTGAGCTCGCTGACCACCGATGCGATGCGCTCGGCGCGCACGCCGCTGCCGTGCAGCAGCGCCACCAGCGCGTCGATGCGCTGCGCGGCCTCGCGCAGGTCGGCCGGCGTGGCGGCCTCGTCGATCTGCAGCGCCGCGATGTGCGAGTGGTTGGCCACCAGGCTGACCAGGTCGAGCTGGCCCAGCACGCCCACCACCGCGCCGGCGGCGTCGGTGACGACGAGGCGGTGCACGCGGTGCTTGACCATGCGCCACAGCGCCTCGAAGAGGTCGGCCTCGGCCGGCACCGACACCAGCCCGAAGCGCGCCACCTCGCGCACCGCCAGCTGCTGCGGCGGCCGCTCGCGCAGCAGCGCGTCGCGCAGGTCGGTGGTGGTGAAGATGCCGATGCGCTCGCTGCCGTCGGCGGCGCGGTCGCGCACCAGCGCCTGCGTCAGGCCGCGCTGCGCGAGGTCGCGGCACACGCTCACGAGGTCGGTGTCGCCGTCCACGTAGTGCGGCTTGCGCAGGAAGGCGTCGCGGACGCGCGCGGTGGCCAGGGTCAGCAGTTCCCGCTGGGGGTCGGCGGTCGGCATCGGCGTGGGGCTTCGAATGGAACAAGGGGCCGCAAACTTTCGCCTGCGGCCCCGCGGAACGGGCTGACCGGGATCAGCCTTTGCCCATTGCGGTGGTCAGTGGCCCGAAGCCCCCGACGCGCCGATGCCCGTCTCCGAGCGCACCTGCTGCGCCAGGAAGCCCGCCTTGTCCTCCTGCGCGCGCTTGCTGCCGTCGAGCACGCTGAACAGCCAGATGCCGACGAAGCCGATGGTCATGCTGAACAGGGCCGGGCTGGTGTACGGGAACCAGGCGCTGCCCTTGGGATTGCCCAGCGTGGCCTCCCACACCGCCGGCGAGACGATGGTCAGCGCCACTGAGCTGACGAGGCCCAGAAAACCGCCGATCACCGCGCCCTTGGTGGTGCAGCCCTTCCACAGCACGCTCATCAGCAGCACCGGGAAGTTGGCCGAGGCTGCGATGGCGAAGGCCAGGCTCACCATGAAGGCGATGTTCTGCTTCTCGAAGGCGATGCCCAGCAGCACGGCGATCAGCCCCAGGCAGACGGTCGTGATCTTCGAGACGCGCAGCTCGTCCTTCGGGTCGGCCTTGCCGCCCTTGATGACGGTGCCGTAGAGGTCGTGGCTGACGGCCGAGGCGCCGCTGAGCGTGAGGCCGGCCACCACCGCGAGGATGGTCGCGAAGGCCACCGCGCTGATGAAGCCCAGGAACACGTTTCCGCCCACGGCGTTGGCCAGGTGCACCGCCGCCATGTTGCTGCCGCCGAGCAGGCCGCCCTTGGCGTCGAGGAACTGCGGGTTCGTCAGCACGAAGGTGATGGCGCCGAAGCCGATGATGAAGGTGAGGATGTAGAAGTAGCCGATCCAGGTGGTGGCCCACAGCACCGACTTGCGCGCCTCCTTGGCGTTGGGCACGGTGAAGAAGCGCATCAGGATGTGCGGCAGGCCGGCGGTGCCGAACATCAGCGCCATGCCGAAGCTGATGGCGCTGATCGGGTCCTTCACGAAGCCGCCCGGGCCCATGATGCTGAAGCCGGCCTTGGCGGCCTCCTCCGGGCTCTTGCCGGCGCTCGTGGCCAGGCCGGTCTTGATCTCCACCGCCTTGGCGAACATGGCCTCGGGGCTGAAGCCGAACTGCGCCAGCACCATGAAGGCCATGAACGACGCGCCGCCCAGCAGCATGATGGCCTTGATGATCTGCACCCAGGTGGTGGCCGTCATGCCGCCGAACAGCACGTAGACCATCATCAGGCCGCCGACGATGACCACGGCGATCCAGTACTCCAGCCCGAACAGCAGCTTGATCAGCTGCCCCGCGCCCACCATCTGCGCGATCAGGTAGAAAGCCACCACCACCAGCGTGCCGCTGGCCGCGAACATGCGCACCGGCGTCTGCTGGAAGCGGAACGCGGCCACGTCGGCGAAGGTGAACTTGCCCAGGTTGCGCAGCCGCTCGGCCAGCAGGAAGGTGACCACCGGCCAGCCCACCAGGAAGCCGATCGAGTAGATCAGCCCGTCGAAGCCGCTGGCCATCACCGCCGCGCTGATGCCCAGGAAGGACGCCGCGCTCATGTAGTCGCCGGCGATCGCCAGGCCGTTCTGGAAGCCGGTGATGCCGCCGCCGGCGGTGTAGAAGTCGGCGGCGCTCTTGGTCTTGGCCGCGGCCCACTTGGTGATCCACAGCGTGAAGGCGACGAAGGCGCCGAACATGCCGATGGCCGTCCAGTTGGTGGCCTGCTTCTCGGCCTGGCCGAGGTCTGCGCCGGCGGCCAGCACGATGCCGGCGGCGGCGGCCAGCGTCAGGCCGACGAGGAGTCTGCGGGCGCTCATTGGGCACCGCCCTTCTTGCCTTGCGCGGGCGCGCTCATCGCCTGCTGGACTTCGTCGGACAGGCGGTCGAACTCGCTGTTCGCCCGGCGCACGTAGATCGCGGTGATGATCACCGTGAACAGGATGACGCCCAGACCGATGGGCATGCCCAGCGTCGTGACGCCCTCGCCGAGCCGGCTGGCCAGCAGGGGCTTGTCGAAGGCCACGAGCAGGATGAAGCCGTAGTACACGACCATCATCGCGCCCGTCAGCCACCAGCCGAAGCTGCTGCGCCGGGCCTTCAACTCGCGGTACGAGGGGTGCGCCGCGATGCGCTGCGCCAGGCTCGTCTCCATGGTGTCGTCTCCTGTGTGAGGGGCAACGCCACCGGTCGGTGGCGATTGGCCTTACTTTGGACAGGGGCTCTGACCCAGCTCTGACGTGGAACCAACGCCCGCTGACGCGAGCCTGATGTGAGGCTTACAGGGCGGCGCGTCAGGCGCGTCTGACACCCGGGCGGGGCGCTCCGGCCGCGTCCCAGGCGGGACCGTCGAACCAGGTGCCGCCCTGGACGGCATCGCGCAGCATGGGCAGCGCGTCCAGGCCCCAGAACACGCGGCCGCCGAGTTCGAAGCTCGGCACGCCGAACACGCCGGCGGCCAGGGCCGCGTCGGTGTGGGCGCGCAGCTCGGCCTTGACGTCGTCGCCGTCGGGGTCGCGCGGCAGCCCGTCGGGCGCCAGGGCCTGGCGCAGCGCGGCCAGGCGCTGCGGGTCGGTGGCGTCCAGGCCGCCCTCCCACACGTGGCGCAGCACGAGCTCGGTGTGGTGGCGGTTGGCCCCGGCGGCCAGCAGCAGGCGCAGCAGCGGCAGCGGGTTGAACGGGTGGGCGGCGGGCACGTCGAGCCGGATGCCGTGCTGCTGCGCCATCCACGCCACGTGGCGGAAGGTCCACTGGCGCTTGGGCTCGATCTCGGCCGGGCCCTTGTGGCCCAGCGCCTTCAGCAGCCCCGCGAACAGCACCGGCCGGATCTCGACCTCGACACTGCAGCCGGCCAGCGCCTCGGGCAGGCGCATGAAGGCCAGGTGCACGAAGGGCGAGACGGGGTCGAGGTGGAAGACGATGCGCTTCATGCGGCGGGGCGGGTGTCGCCGCCCTGGGCGGCGCGGCGCTGCGCGAGCGCGCGCCAGACCTCGCGCTTCTCGGCGTCGTCCAGCAGGCTCCAGCAGGCGATCTCGTCGAGCGTGCGCAGGCAGCCCTCGCACAGGCCGGTGGCCTCGTTCATGCGGCAGACGTTGACGCAGGGGCTGGGCACGGGGGCGCTGCTCACGGCGCGGGCTCCTGCACGACGTCGGCCACGGGCGCGGCGGCCAGCCGCGCGAGCTCGCCCGGCGCAGCGCAGAACACGCCGTTGGGGTGGCCGGCGGCGGCCCACACGGTGTGGAAGCGGAAAAGGCTGCGGTCGATGAGCACCGTCAGTCCGGTGGTGTGCGCCAGCGGGCTGACGCCGCCGATGGAAAAGCCGGTGCGCGCCTTGACGAAGTCGGCGTCGGCGCGGCCCAGAGGGCCGGTGAGGGCGGCCACGCGCCGTTCATCCACCCGGCGATCGCCGGCAGCCACCACCAGCACGGCGCCGTCGTCCGCACCGTCCGCCCCCTTGCGGCGGAAGACCACGCTCTTGGCGATCTGGCCCACCGTCACGCCCAGCGCGTCGGCCGCCTCCTGCGAGGTGCGCGCGGCCACCTCGAGCCAACGCGGCCCCGGATGGCCCGCGGCGGCCAGCGCCGCGGCGACGCGGCGGAAGCCCTCGGGGCGCGAGTCGTTCATGGCGTCGTTCATGCCGCCACGTCCAAGGCCACGCCGCGCCGGGCCAGGATGGCGCGCCCCACGCGCGACACCGGCGTCCGGCCGAGCTGGCCGCTGATCCACGCGCCGGCATCCACAAGGGCGTCGAGGTCCACGCCGGTCTCGATGCCCATGCCGTCGAGCATGAACACCACGTCCTCGGTGGCCACGTTGCCGGTGGCGCCGCGGGCGTAGGGACAGCCGCCCAGGCCGGCCACGCTGGCGTCGAAGCTGTGCACGCCCATCTGCAGGCAGGCCAGGATGTTGGCCAGCGCCTGGCCGTAGGTGTCGTGGAAGTGCCCGCTCACCTCCACCAGCGGGAAGTGCTTCAGCGCACGTTCCATCGCCGCCTGCACGGCCCGCGGCGTGCCCACGCCGATGGTGTCGGCGATGCCGACGTGGTCCACGCCGATGGCCTTGAAGCCGACGACGACGCGCTCGACCTCGTCGGGGCTCACCGTGCCCTGGTAGGGGCAGCCCACGGCGCAGGACAGCGCTGCGCGCACCTTCAGCCCGGCCTCGTGCGCCGCGGCCACCACGGGCGCGAAGCGCGCCAGGCTCTCGTCGATGCTGCAGTTGATGTTGCGCTGGCTGAAGGCCTCGGAGGCGGCGCCGAACACCACCACCTCGTCGGGGCGCTTGTCGGCCGGCAGGGCCAGCGCGGCCTCCAGGCCCTTCAGGTTGGGCGTGAGCACGGCATAGCGCACGCCGGCCGGCCGCACCAGGCCCGTCAGCACCTCGGCGTTGTCGGCCATCTGCGGCACCCACTTCGGGCTCACGAAGCTGGTGACCTCGATCTCGCGCAGGCCGGCGGCCTGCAGGCGCTGCACGAGACCGATCTTGGCCGCGGCGGGCACCGGGTGGGCCTCGTTCTGCAGGCCGTCGCGCGGGCCGACTTCGCACAGGGTGACGTGGGTGGGCAACATGGGGTGGGCTCCGAAGGCGGCCTTCGATTCCGGACGGGTTTCAAATGTACCGAGGGGCTGCGATCGCACCTCCAGGGGATGCGGCAGGCCCCATCGCCGGCGCAGACTTCGGGCCATGCACTCGCGCCATTGCCTCAAGCTCGCCGCCCGCATCCACGCGCTGCTGCTGCACGAGCTCGGCCAGGGCATCGAGGCCCCGCGCATGCTGGCCGAACCGCTGTACGCGCGCGACGTGCTGCTGGTGTGCGACGCGCTGGCCGTCACTGACGGCCCGCTGCTGGCGCGCGCCTTCCGCCGCGCCGCCGCCGCGCCCGACGAGAGCCCGGCCCCGGCGCCCCGGGCCGGCGTCCGCGCGCGCTGGGCGGCCTGGCTGGGCCTGGCCCCGGGGCCGCAGGCCGCTCACGCCTTCTCCAGCCGCAGCAGTTCGGCCCCTTCGGCCACCTGATCGCCCACGCCGTAGAGCAGCTCGGCCACGCGACCGTCGTGCGGCGCGGCCAGGGTGTGCTCCATCTTCATGGCCTCCATCACGGCCACGGGCTGGCCCTTGGCGACGGCGTCGCCGGCCTTCACCAGCAGCGAGATCACCTTGCCCGGCATCGGCGCGGCCAGGCGGCCGCCCTCGGAGGCCCCGTCGGCGGCGTGCACCAGCGGGTCGTGCTCCTGCAGCAGCGCACTGCCGCCGGGCAGCGTCGGCGCGAACACGGCGTAGCGCTCGCCCACGCGGTGCACGGCCAGCGTGGCACGCGCCAGGCCCAGCGTGACGTCGAAGCGCCCGTCGCCGAGCGCGCGGCTGGCGAAGGCGTGGCGATCGGCGCCCAGCTCCAGCACGGCGCGGCCGTCGTGGCGGCGCTCGAGCACGGCGTTCAGCGGCTGCTCGCCGCGCAGCAGCACGAGGCGCCGGCGCGCCCCGCCGGCCAGGCGCCAGCCGTCGCGGCGGCTGAAGGGGTCGTCGCCCTCCAGCGCGGCCTCCGCCGCCAGCTGCCACGCGGCCACGCCAGCGGCCGCCCAGGCGGCATCGAGCGCGGGGCCCTCGAACAGCGCGGCGCGCTCGCGCTCGATCAGCGCGGTGTCGAGGTCGGCTGTGGCGAAGGCGCGGCTGGCCACGACGCGCTGCAGGAAGGCCACGTTGGTGGCCAGGCCCACGATGTGCGTCTCGGCCAGCGCCGCGGCCAGCCGGGCCAGGGCCTGGTGGCGGTCCTCGCCCCAGACGATGAGCTTGGCGATCATCGAGTCGTAGTGCGGGCTGATGGCGTCGCCCTCGCGCACGCCGCTGTCCACGCGGGGCAGCGCGTCGCTGCGCTCGAAGCTCGCGTGCGCCGGCCAGCGCGCCACGTGCAGCGTGCCGGTGGCGGGCAGGAAGCCGGCGTCGGGGTTCTCGGCGCAGATGCGCGCCTCGATGGCGTGGCCGCGCAGAGGAACCTGCTCCTGCCGCAGCGGCAGCGGCTCGCCGCTGGCCACGCGCAGCTGCCACTCCACCAGGTCCAGGCCCGTGACGGCCTCGGTCACCGGGTGCTCGACCTGCAGCCGCGTGTTCATCTCCATGAAATAGAAGCGGATGTCGCCGTCCCCTTCCGGCTCGGCGATGAACTCCACCGTGCCCGCGCCCACGTAGCCCACGGCGCGCGCCGCGGCCACCGCGGCGGCGCCCATCTCGGCGCGGCGCTCGGCGCTCAGGCCCGGCGCGGGCGACTCCTCCAGCACCTTCTGGTGGCGGCGCTGCACCGAGCAGTCGCGCTCGTTCAGGTGCACGGCGTGGCCGTGCGCGTCGGCGAAGACCTGGATCTCGATGTGGCGCGGCCGCGTGACGTAGCGCTCCACCAGCACGTGGTCGCTGCCGAAGCTGGCCGCCGCCTCGCGCTGGCAGCCGGCCAGCGCGGCGGCGAAGTCCTCGGGCCGATCGACGCGGCGCCTGCCCTTGCCGCCGCCGCCGGCGCTGGCCTTGATCAGCACCGGGTAGCCGATGCGATCGGCCTCGCGCGCGAGCAGCGCGGGGTCGTTGTCGGCGCCGTGGTAGCCGGGCACCAGCGGCACGCCGGCCTTCTCCATCAGTGCCTTGGCGGCGCTCTTGCTGCCCATGGCGGCGATCGCCGCGGCCGGCGGGCCGATGAACACCAGGCCAGCGTCGGCGCAGGCCTGCGCGAAGTCCTCGTTCTCGCTGAGGAAGCCGTAGCCGGGGTGGATGGCCTGCGCGCCGGTGGCGCGCGCGGCCTCGATGAGGCGGGCCGCCTGCAGGTAGCTCTCGCGCGGGGCGTTGCCGCCCACGTGCACGGCCTCGTCGCAGGCGCGCACGTGGGCGGCGTCGGCATCGGCGTCGGAATACACGGCCACCGTGCGCACGCCCAGGCGGCGCGCGGTGGCGGCCACGCGGCAGGCGATCTCTCCGCGGTTGGCGATCAGGATCTTGGCGAACATGGTTCGGTCCTCGTCAGGCCGCCGAAGGCGGCTGGGGCGTGTCGCGGCGCCGCAGCGCCCGCGGGGTCTCGGAAGCAGGCGGCGGACGGCGCCGCCGGCACGGGCAGGCCGTTCATGCGCGCCACCCCGGGTCGCGCTTGCCCAGGAAGGCGGCGATGCCCTCGCGGCCCTCGTCGCTGGCGCGGATGTCAGCGATGCGGCGCGCGGTCTCGGCGCGCAGTTCGGCGTCGACAGGCCGCGCCGCCACGTCCTGCACCAGCCGCTTGCAGGCCTTGACCGCGGCGGGGCCGTTGGCCACCCAGGCGTCGACGATGGCGGCGCAGGCGACGTCGAGCTGATCGGCCGGCACGCACTCGTGCTCGAAGCCCAGCGCTGCGGCGCGCGGCGCGCCAAAGCGCTCGGCGGTGGTGAAGTAGCGGCGCGAGGCCTGCTCGCCCAGGGCGCGCACGACGTAGGGGCCGATGGTGGCCGGCAGCAGGCCCAGCCGCGCCTCGCTGAGGCAGAAGTTCACCGTGTCGGCGGCCACGAGCACGTCGCACACGGCGGCCAGGCCCACGCCGCCGGCGTAGCAATCGCCGTGCACGCGGCCCAGCACCGGCAGCGGGCAGGCCCACACCGTATGCAGCATCTCGGCCAGCGCGGCGGCGTCGGCACGGTTCTCGTCCCAGGTGTAGCCGGCCATGCGGGCCATCCAGGAGAGGTCGGCCCCGGCGCAGAAGGCCTTGCCGCGGCCGCCCAGCACGATGGCGCGCAGCCCGGGCTCGGCGCCGAGCGCGCGGAACGCGGCCGTCAGCTCGGCGATGACGCCGTCGTTGAAGGCGTTGCGCACATCGGGCCGGTTGAGCCAGACCTCGGCCACGTGCGGCCGCGGGCGCAGGATCTCGAGCGTGCTCATGGGTGTCGGCCTCGTGGGGGTGTCAGTAGCGCTTCGCGGCGTGGTCGAGCATCACCTCGGTGGCGCCGCCGCCGATGCCCAGCACGCGGGCGTCGCGCCACAGCCGCTCCACCGGCGTGCCGGTCATGAAGCCCATGCCGCCGTGGAACTGCTGGCAGGTGGCGACGACCTCGTTGACGAGCTCGCCGGTCAGTGCCTTCAGCAGCGACACGTCCTGCACGATGTCGTGGCCCTGGGCGACGCGCCAGGCGCAGTGCCAGGTGTAGGCCTCGGCGGCGCGCGTCTTCGCGTCGGCCATCGCCAGGCGCTGGCGCACCGTCTGCTGGTCCCACAGCGGGCCACCGAAGGCCTGGCGCGATCGGGCGTGCTCCAGCGCCAGCCGGATGGCCTGCCGGCAGTGCCCCACGGCCATGGCGGCCAGCGCGATGCGCTCGGTCTGGAAGTTCTTCATCACGGCGTAGAAGCCGCGGTGCTCCTCGCCGAGCAGATGGCTGGCCGGCACGCGGCAGCCGTCGAAGTGCAGCTCGGCGGTGTCGGAGCAGCGCCAGCCGGTCTTGTCGAGCTGCCGGCCGACGTGGAAGCCGGGCGTGCCGCGCTCGACGGCGAAGATGGAGATGTCGCGCGCGCCGGGGCCGGTGCGCGCGGCCACGAACAGCAGCTCGGCGTGCACGCCATTGGTGATGAAGATCTTGCTGCCGTCGAGCACGTAGTGGCCGCCCTCACGGCGCGCGGTGGTGCGGATGCCCGCGACGTCGGAGCCCGCGCCGGGCTCGGTGATGGCCACGGCGGTGATGGTCTCGCCGCGGCAGATGCCGGGCATCCAGCGCGCCTTCTGCTGCGCGTTGCCGCCGTGGTGCAGGTGGGGGCTGGCCATGTCGGTGTGCACGAGCACGGTGATGACGAAGCCGCCGTAGGTGCAGTCGGCCAGCGCGTCGGCGAAGGCCAGGTTGGTGAGCGCGTCGGCGTCGCCGCCGCCGTAGGCGCCTTCGACCATCAGCCCCAGGAATCCGGCCTCGCCCATGCGCCGCAGCACGGCGCGCGGCACTTGGCCATCGCGCTCCCAGGCGTCGGCGTGCGGCTCGACCTCGCGTGCCACGAAGCGGCGCACCTGCTCGCGCAACAGCTCGTGCTCGGGGGTGAGGTGGACATTGGGCATGACGGCTCTCAGTGGCGCCAGCCGCGCAGGCCGCGCAGCTGCTCGAAGGCTTCGTAGTCGCGGTCGCGGTGCAGCAGCAGGTAGTCGCGCTCGATGCAGAAGCTGGCCACCAGCACATCGATGCTGCTGCGCGGCGTGACGCCGCTGCGCCGCAGGTCGCGGTAGTGCTGGGCCGCCTGCGGCGCGAGCCCGGTGCTGCCGGTGGGTTCCACCGCCAGGCTGGTCATCAGCGCCTGGGCCTGGCGCAGCTCGCGTTCGCCGCGAAAGCCCCGCAGCACCTCGAACAACACGAGGTCGGGCACGACGATGCGCGTGTCGCCTTCGTGGAGCAGGCGGCGCAGCACCTCGCGGGCCGGGTTGGGCCGGCCGTTGAAGAAGTCGATCCAGACGCCCGAGTCAGCGACGACCACGCTTGTACGCCTTGGGTGCAGGTTCGGCCGCCACGGCCGAGGTGGGCTCGGCTTCGGGCTGTGTCCAGTCGATGGACTCGTCGCCTTCCCACTTGAGCTTGCCTTCCCACTTGAGGATCTCGCGGTAGGCGGCCTGTCGCGCGAGCAGCTTCAGGCCGGCCTCGACCGCGTCCTTCTTCGTCGTGTAGGGGCCGGCGGCCATGGCCTTGGCCATCAGCTCGTCGTCGATGTCGATGTTGGTGCGCATGATGTGTACAAAGTACTCAATACACACACATAGTACACTACATGCGGAACACGCCGAACTGCGGCCGCTCGGGGATGGGCGCGTTCAGGCTGGCGCTGAGGCCCAGCGCCAGCACGCGGCGCGTGTCGGCGGGATCGATGACGCCGTCGTCCCACAGCCGGGCACTGGCGTAGTACGGGTGCGCCTGGTGCTCGAACTGCTCGAGGATGGGCTTCTTGAACGCGGCCTCGTCCTCGGTGGTCCACTGCCCGCCCTTGGCCTCGATGCCGTCGCGCTTGACGGTGGCCAGCACGCTGGCGGCCTGCTCGCCGCCCATCACGCCGATGCGCGCGTTGGGCCACATCCAGAGGAAGCGGGGCGAGTAGGCGCGGCCGCACATGCCGTAGTTGCCGGCGCCGAAGCTGCCGCCGATGATCACCGTGAACTTCGGCACCGTGGCCGTGGCCACGGCGGTGACCATCTTGGCGCCGTGCTTGGCGATGCCCTCGCTCTCGTACTTGCGGCCCACCATGAAGCCGGTGATGTTCTGCAGGAACACCAGCGGCACCCGGCGCTGGCAGCACAGCTCGATGAAGTGCGCGCCCTTCATCGCACTCTCGCTGAACAGCACGCCGTTGTTGGCGACGATGCCCACGGGCATGCCCTCGATGTGCGCGAAGCCGCAGACCAGCGTGCTGCCATAGCGCGCCTTGAACTCGTCGAACTCGCTGCCGTCGACGATGCGGGCGATGATCTCGCGCACGTCGAAGGGCTTGCGCGCGTCCACCGGGATCACGCCGTGCAGCTCGGCGGGGTCGGCCTTGGGCGGGCGCGGCGGCAGCAGCTTCAGCTGCCCGGGCTTGCGCCAGTTGAGGTTGGCCACCACCTGGCGCGCCAGCGCCAGCGCGTGGTGGTCGTTCTCGGCCAGGTGGTCGGCCACGCCCGACAGCCGCGTGTGCACGTCGCCACCGCCCAGGTCCTCGGCGCTGACCACCTCGCCGATGGCGGCCTTCACCAGCGGCGGCCCGCCCAGGAAGATGGTGCCCTGGTTGCGCACGATGATGGTCTCGTCGCTCATCGCCGGCACGTAGGCGCCGCCGGCGGTGCACGAGCCCATCACCACCGCCACCTGCGGGATGCCCTGCGAGGACATCTGCGCCTGGTTGTAGAAGATGCGGCCGAAGTGCTCGCGGTCGGGGAAGACCTCGTCCTGGTTGGGCAGGTTGGCGCCGCCGGAATCCACCAGGTAGATGCAGGGCAGGCGGTTCTCGCGCGCCACCTCCTGCGCCCGCAGGTGCTTCTTCACCGTCATGGGGTAGTAGGTGCCGCCCTTGACGGTGGCGTCGTTGCAGACGATCACGCACTCCACGCCGTTGACGCGGCCGATGCCGGCGATCACGCCTGCGCCCGGGGCGGCGCCGTCGTACAGGCCGTGCGCGGCCAGCGGTGCGAGTTCGAGGAAGGGCGTGTCGGGGTCGAGCAGGCCCTCGACGCGGTCGCGCGGCAGCAGC
>JBKDQY010000119.1:0-3749 GCA_046341655.1 Betaproteobacteria bacterium
AGGCCCACGCTGGCCGCGGCGCCGCCGTGCGCGGTGCCGGCGCGGGCGCGCACCTCCACGAACACCAGGGTGCCGTCGGGCTCGCGCATGACGAGGTCGATCTCGCCGCCGCGCGCGCCGGGGCCGCGCGCCACTCGATAATGCCGCCGCACCAGCACGAGGCCCTGCCGCTGCAGCCATAGCAGCGCTCGGTCCTCGCCTTCCTCGCCGCGCGAAGCGGCCGCCGTCTTGCCTGCCACCGACCCCTCCCTGCTGCACGCCGCGGCCGCCGCGCTGGCCGGCGCGCAGCGCCACGGGCGCGGCGCACTCTACGTCGTGGCCACGCCCATCGGCAACCTGGCCGACATCACGCTGCGCGCGCTGCACGTGCTGTCGCTGGTGGACGCCGTGGCCTGCGAAGACACGCGCGTGGCCGGCGCGCTGCTGCAGGCCTACGGGCTGGGCCGGCCCGGGCTGACGCTGATCGCGCTGCACGCCCACAACGAAGCCGAGGCCAGCGGCGCCGTTCTGGCGCGGCTGGCCGCCGGCGAGCGCGTGGCGCTGGTCAGCGATGCCGGCACGCCCGCCGTCAGCGACCCCGGCGCGCGCGTGGTCGCCGCCGCCGCCGCCGCCGGCCATCCGGTGGTGCCGCTGCCGGGCGCCAGCAGCGCGCTGGCGGCGCTCAGCGTGGCCGGCGACACGCTGGGCCACGGCTTCGTCTTCGCCGGCTTCCTGCCGGCCCGGGGCGCCGAGCGCGAGGCCGCCGTGGCCGCCGCGGCCGCCGACGCGCGCACGCTGGTGCTGTGCGAGGCCCCGCACCGCATCGCCGCGCTGCTGGCGGCGCTGGCCGCGGCCGCCCCGGCGCGGCCGCTGACGGTGGCGCGCGAGCTCACCAAGCAGTTCGAGAGCATCGCCACCCACCCGGCCGGCGCCTGGCCCGCGCACCTGGCCACGCTGCCGCACGGCGAGCGCGGCGAATTCGTGCTCGTGCTGCACGCGCTGCCGCCCGCAGCCGTGCCGGCCGACGCGCTGCCCCCCGAGGCGCTGCACGTGCTCGACACCCTGCTGGCCGAGCTGCCGCTGAAGCAGGCGGCGGCACTGGCCGCCACGATCACCAGGCTGCCGCGCAAGCGGCTGTACGCCGAGGCGCTGCGCCGCCGCGGCGAGGCCGGCGACGCGGGCGGGGGCTGAGCCGCATGGTCGCTGCCCTCGCGCGCCACGTGCGCGGCCAGCCGGCCGCCGTGCGGGCGCTGCTGTGGGCCGCCACCGCCGGGCTGGTGTTCACGGTGCTCAACGCGAACATGCGCCTGCTGGCCCAGCAGCTGGACCCGATGCAGACGCAGTTCCTGCGCTACCTGTTCGGCTTCCTGGTGCTGACGCCCTGGCTGCTGCGCCACGGCGTGGCGGCCTACCGGCCACAGAGCCCCGCCGGCCAGTTCTGGCGCGGCGCCGTGCACACGCTGGGCCTCGTGCTGTGGTTCCTGGCCTTGCCGCACATTCCGCTGGCCGACACCACGGCCATCGGCTTCACCACGCCCATCTTCATCATGCTCGGCGCGTGGTGGTTCCTGAAGGAGCCGATGCGCTGGGAGCGCTGGGTGGCCACCGGCCTGGGCTTCGCGGGGGTGCTGGTGGTGCTGGGGCCGGCGCTGTGGGCCGCCGCCGGCGGCCGCGGCAGCGGTGCGGCGCACCTGATGATGCTGGCCTCGGCGCCGGTGTTCGCGGCCTCGTTCCTGATCACCAAGGTGCTCACGCGCAGCGAGTCCACCGGCGTGATCGTGTTCTGGCAGGCGCTCACCGTCACCCTGTTCAGCCTGCCGATGGGGCTGTGGACCTGGCAGTGGCCCTCCGCCTGGCAGTGGGCCGGCTTCGTGCTGTGCGGCGCCCTGGGCAGCGCCGGCCACTACTGCCTGACGCGCAGCTTCCGCGGCGCCGACATCTCGTCCACGCAGTCGCTGAAGTTCCTGGAACTGCTGTGGTCGGCGCTGCTGGGCTTCGCGCTGTTCGCCGACGTGCCCACGGCCACCACGCTGCTGGGCGGCGCGCTCATCACCGCGGCCACGATCTGGGCGGCGCGGCGCGAGGCTGCCGCGGGCAGGGCTTCGGAGCGGCTCCTAGAGTGACTCGACGCCCCGCCATGAAGGCAATGGCGGGAAGACCCGGACGATGATCTCCCGCGAACCCACTCTCTAGCGTCTGGCAAGGGTAGGGGCGCGTGCGCCGCGCGAGGCTCGCGCAGCCGGACTACGTTGGTACGCTCGACGGAATCGAGCATTCATCGGACGGCCAGGCCCTCGTTAGAGTGCAGTGAACCACATCGACGTCACGGGCCCGAAGATGACTCCTCCGCTCAGCCGTCCTGGCTTCATCGAGCAGGGCTCCGTCGGCCGGACGCGACATGGCTGCGCTTCGGCCCGAACGGACCGTCTCCACCGAATTCGTGTCGTGCCTGCCAACGCTCTTCCGCACTCGCGAAGCTTCCTTCACCGTGCGCTGGCAGCGGTCCTGTCCGCGGCAGCTGCATCGTTGTCGTTCGCTTCCCCCCTCCCAGGCCTGAACCACCGTGAGATGGCCGGCATCAGTCAGGGGGTGCTCGGGCAGCACGTCATCATGGTCTGCATCGAGCGCGGCGGTCGGCGCGCCTACTACCGGACCTCGGACGCCGTCGAGCGCGCGCTGGTCGCCGACGGCGACGATTGGCTCGAGACCGTCGGCGGCTCGCCCACCCATCGCTGGATCGGGAACTCCCACGGCGACGGCAGGCGCATCGACCTCGCCACTGGCGAGGCGGTCGAGTTCCGGCTCCTGCTATGGTTCGGCACCGAGCTGATCGCGGCACCCTGCTCCTCGGCGATGTACGCGCCGCAGGTCGCGGCGCCAGCCGACGCGCGCGTGACGACGGACGGGCCCGGCGCCGCGGGCGCGCGATTGCCGATCGCGCGCAACTCGCTGGCCACCGCCCGCGACCGCAGCTTCGTGGTCACGGCGAAAGGAGAGCTCTGGGCCTGGGGCCAGAATCGCTTCGGGGAACTGGGCGATGGCACGGAGCAGCACAAGGCAGCGCCGGTCCGTCTGGGCGTCGGCTTCGCGTCGGTCTTCGCCGGCCCCGAAACGGCAGTGGCGATCAAGCGCGACGGCTCCTTGTGGTCCTGGGGCGAGGTTCGCTACGCGCGCTCCACCCGCGAATTGGCGCGTGGCGGCAGTGGCTTCGGCACCGGGCGCAGTTACCCGATTCCCTTGATCCGCCAGATTGGCGAGGGCTTCGTCCACGCCAGTGCAGCGAGCCTGCAGTCCGGCGTCGTCGCGGTCGGACAGGATGGCAGCCTGTGGGCGGAGTACACATCCGCGGTGCACGCGATCCCGCCGTCGAAGGGCCGCGAGGCCGAGTACGCCATGGATCCACCACGGCTCGTGCGCGTGGGGGAGGGGTTCAGGCGTGCACTGGTCTGGGACGGCGTCGGGGGAACGTGCGTGCTCGGGCTCAAGGCCGACGGCACGCTGCTGGCCTGGGGCCGCGACCCGACGTGGCCGCGGGATCACCCGTTCAATGCGGATCGGCCGTCGCCGGTGGGCGATGGCTTCGTCGACCTGATCGAGGGCTACGTCGCGATCAAGGCCGACGGCAGTCGATGGAGGATCCGGCCGCAGGTGTGGCCCGCGAACCAGCGAAACGCACAGGGTGAGGTGACCTGCCACGCAGAGGCGATGCGGATCGAGGGCCCTCCGGGCGCGCTCGACGTGAAGGTGCTACGCACGACCCCGCGCGGGCA
>JBKDQY010000120.1:0-25766 GCA_046341655.1 Betaproteobacteria bacterium
CTTCTCTTCATCCCAGCGAGCTGTCAGCGCGCGGTTCTGCTCCTGGAGTTCAGCGAGTTCGCGCTCGACGCGTTCCAGCTCGCGTGCGGTGCCACGTTCGGTAGCTTGTTCACCCACGCGCGCCTCGCGCACGCGCTGAACCAGGGCGATCACGCGGCACCCCTCGGATCGTCGAAGTGCGCCTCGACGTCCATCGGCAGCAGTTGGATGGTGGCGCGCAGCCCGGGCACGGCGGTCATCAGCGCCCGCTCGACCTCGCCGCGCAGCGCGGCGGCGTGGGCCAGGGTCCAGTCGGCGGGCATGTGCAGGTGCAGGTCGACGAAGCGGCGCGCGCCGGCCCGGCGCGTGATCACGTGGTCGAAGCGCAAGGGCTGCCCGGCGTAGCCGGCCAGCACGGCGTCGATGCGCGACTGCATCTCGGGCTCCACGGCCTGGTCGAGCAGGCCGTCGGCCGAGCGGCGCAGCAGGTGCCAGCCCTCGCGGAGGATGTTCAGCGCCACCAGCATGGCCAGCACCGGGTCCAGCCACAGCCAGCCGGTGAGCATCACACCCACGAGGCCGGCCACGACGCCGGCACTGGTGACGACGTCGGTGAACAGGTGCCGCGCGTCGGCCTCCAGGGCCATGGAGTGCACCTCGCGCGCCTTCTTCAGCATGCTCCAGGCCAGGCCGCCGTTGAGCGCGCTGCTCAGCACCGCCAGCGCGATGCCCAGGCCCACCTGCTCCACCGGCTGGGGGTCGAAGAGGCGGTGCCCGGCCTCGTAGAGGATGGCCAGCGCCGCGCCCAGGATGAGCACGCCCTCGAAGCCGCTGCTGAAGTACTCGGCCTTGTGGTGGCCCCAGGGGTGCTCGTCGTCGGGCGGGCGCGCGGCCACCGCCACCATCCACAGCGCGAACATCGCGCCGGCCAGGTTCACCAGGCTCTCCAGCGCGTCGGACAGCAGGCTCACGCTGCCCGTGGCCGCCCAGGCGCCGCCCTTCAGCGCGATGGTGGCCAAGGCCACCGCCACCGAGAGCTTGAGGTAGGTGCCGACCTGCATCGGCGTGTCCTCGTCTTCAGACCGACAGCGTGACGCGCGCGAACTTGCGCTTGCCGACCTGCACCACCACCGTGCCTGCGCCGAGCTTCAGCGCCTTGTCGGAAACGACGCCGCCGTCGATGCGCACGCCGCCCTGCTCGACCATGCGCAGACCCTCGCTGGTGCTGGGCACCAGGCCCGCGGCCTTGAGCAGTGCGCCGATGGGCATGGGCGCGCCGGCCAGCGCCACCTCGGGCACCTCGTCGGGGATGCCGCCGGCGGCGCGGCGCTGGAAGTCGGCCTCGGCCTCGTCGGCCGCGCGGGCCGAGTGGAAGCGCGCGGTGATCTCCCGGGCCAGCAGCACCTTCGCGTCCTTGGGGTTGCGGCCGCCGGCCACCTCGCGCCTCAGCGCCGCGATCTCGGCCTCGGGGCGGAAGCTCAGCAGCGTGAACCACTTCCACATCTGATCGTCCGAGATGCTCAGCACCTTGGCGAACATGGTGTTGGGCTCCTCGGTGATGCCGATGTAGTTGTTCTTGCTCTTCGACATCTTCTCGACGCCGTCCAGGCCCTCGAGCAGGGGCATCGTCAGGATGCACTGCGGCTCCTGCCCGTACTCCTGCTGCAGCGCGCGGCCCACCAGCAGGTTGAACTTCTGGTCGGTGCCGCCGAGCTCGAGGTCGGACCGCAGTGCCACCGAGTCGTAGCCCTGCATCAGCGGGTACAGCAACTCGTGGATGCTGATCGGCGTGCCGGCCTTGTAGCGCTTGGTGAAGTCGTCACGCTCGAGCATGCGCGCCAGCGTGTACCGGGCGGCGAGCTGGATCATGCCGCGCGCGCCGAGTGGATCGGACCACTCGCTGTTGTAGCGGATCTCGGTCTTCGCGGGGTCGAGCACCAGGCTGGCCTGGCGGTAGTAGGTCTGAGCGTTGGCCTCGATCTGCTCGCGCGTCAGCGGCGGGCGAGTGGCGTTGCGGCCGGAGGGGTCGCCGATCATCGAGGTGAAGTCCCCGATGAGAAAGATCACGGTATGGCCCAGGTCCTGCAGCTGCCGCATCTTGTTCAGCACCACCGTGTGGCCGACGTGGATGTCGGGTGCGGTCGGGTCGAGGCCGAGCTTGATGCGCAGCGGCTGCCCCGTGGCCTCGCTGCGGGCCAGCTTGCGGAGCCAGTCGGCCTCGGGCAGCAGTTCCTCGCAGCCGCGCCGCGAGATGGACAGGGCCTCCAGCGTGCGGTCGGTGACCGGGAAGACGGCGGCGGCGGCCGGCTCGCGCGCGGGGGCCTGGGGCAGTGACATGGGGTTTCGCAGGGGGTTTTCGTGAACCAGAGCCCGGGCACCCGCCGCTATACTGCCTTCTCCGGATCGCCAGAAGAGTGCAGGCAGCGCGATGCGCTCCCGGACGCACGTTCAAATTCTAGTGGACCGGCCCTGCCCGCGCCGCCGCCCGGTCGCGCGGGACGCCCCCGACGCCATCCCTGCCCGTCCGCGGGCGACCGTGTCCGACACCGCACGCCGCCTGAAGTTGCCCGCGATGTTGCTCCGCCCGCTCCGAGTGCCGATCGAGTCCCTGGCACGCCGCCATCGCGGTGCGCTGGTGGCTGCGGCAACGGCGCTACTGGCCGGTTTCGGCATCACCGCCATTGCCGTGGCCCCGCTGGCCCCCGACGCCGCCCAGCTGCCGCGTCGCACGGTCACCGAGACCATCGCGCCCCCCGACCTGCCGGCCCAGCTCGAGGCCCTGGCCGCGCACACGTTGTCGCTCAGCCGCAGCGACATCACCCGCGGCACCGACACCGCCGAAACGCTGTTCGCGCGCCTGGGCGTGCGCGACGGTCAGGCCGCCGCCTTCCTGCGCGGCGACCCCCCGGCGCGCCGCCTGCTCGGCGGCCGCGGCGGCCGCATGGTGCAGGTGCAGACCACGGCCGAGGGCTTCCTCGAGCAACTCGTGGCGCGCTGGCCCAGCGAGGCACCCGACGCCAGCCGCACCCACTTCACGCGCCTGACCGTGGCCCGCGCCCCCGACGGCCGCTGGGAAGCCCAGACCACCACCGTCGCCTACGGCGCCGAGCAGCGCCTGGCCAGCGGCAGCATCGGTTCCACCCTGTTCGCCGCCACCGATGCCGCGGGCATCCCCGACGCCGTGGCGGTGCAGATCGCCGACATCTTCTCCACCGACATCGACTTCCACCGCGAACTCCGCAAGGGCGACACCTTCAGCGTCGTCTACGAGTCGCTCACCGCCGATGGCCAGCCCGTGCCCTGGGACGAGGGCGTCGGCCGGGTTCTGGCGGCCGAATTCGTGAACGCCGGCCGCGCCCACCACGCCGTCTGGTTCACGCGCGCCGACGGCCGCGGCGGCTACTACGGCGCCGACGGCCGCAGCCTGCGCCGCACCTTCCTGGCCAGCCCGATGGAGTTCTCGCGCGTGACCTCGGGCTTCGCGATGCGATTCCACCCCGTGCTGCGGACGAACCGGCCGCACCTGGGCGTGGACTACGGTGCACCCGTTGGCACGCCGGTGCGCACGGTGGCCGACGGCGTCGTCGTGTTCTCGGGCTGGCAGAACGGCTACGGCAAGGTGATCGAGGTCGACCACGGCAACGGCAAGACCACGCTGTACGCCCACCTGAGCCGGCACGACGTGAAGAAGGGCCAGCGCGTGCAGCAGGGCCAGCGGGTGGGCGCCGTCGGCATGACGGGCATGACCACCGGGCCGCACTTGCACTTCGAGTTCCGCGTCGGCGGCACTCACCAGGATCCGCTGCGGATCGCCAAGTCCTCCGAGGCAGTGTCGCTCGACGGCGCCTCGCGCCCGCGCTTCGACGAGGTGGTGCAGCGCGTGCGCGCCAAGCTCGCGCTGGCGGATTCGCTGAACGCGCCGGTGGTGGCGGCGCGCTGAGCGCACACCCGGGTGCCGACGTGGCGGAGGCCTTCGTCGGCCTGATGTCGGGCACCTCGCTCGACGGCGTCGATGCCGTGCTGGCGCTGGCCGGCGACGGCGGCGTGCTGCAAGGGGCCGCCCACGTCCACCGGCCTTTCGGCCCCGGGCTGCGCGGCGAGCTGCTGGCGCTCAACCGCAGCGGCGCCGACGAGCTGCACCGCGCCGCGCTGGCCACCAACGCGCTGATGCGCCACTACGCCGAGGCCGTGCGGGCCCTGCTGGCAGCGGCCGGCCGGCCGGCCGCCGACGTCAGGGCCATCGGAGCCCACGGCCAGACGGTGCGTCACCGCCCGGGCGAGTTCGACGCCACCGGCTACACGCTGCAGCTGATGAACGGCGCGCTGCTGGCCGAACTCACGGGCATTCCCGTGGCCTGTGACTTCCGCAGCCGCGACGTCGCGGCCGGCGGCCAGGGCGCGCCGCTGGTGCCGGCCTTCCACGCCGACCGGTTCGGACAAGCGGGGCAGGCGCAGGCGGTGCTCAACGTGGGCGGCATCGCCAACCTCACGCTGCTCGACGTCGCCGGCGGCGTCCGCGGCTTCGACTGTGGTCCGGGCAACGTGCTGATGGACACATGGGCGCAGCAGCAGCAGGGTCGGCCCTTCGATGCCGACGGCGCGTGGGCCGCGCAGGGCCTCGTGCATCCCGGCCTGCTGGCCGTCCTGCTGGGCGAGCCCTTCCTGGCGCTGCCACCGCCGAAGAGCACCGGCCGCGACCGGTTCACGCCCGACTGGCTGCAGCCGCGCCTGGCCGCCCTGGGCAGCCCTCTGGCCGCCGCGGACGTGATGGCCACACTGGCCGAGTTCACCGCCATGGCCGCCGTGCAGGCGCTGCGGCGCCATGCGCCGAACTCGGCACGACTGGTGGTGTGTGGCGGCGGTGCGTTCAACGCCCACCTGATGCAGCGCCTGGCGGCGCTGTCGGGACTGCCGGTGGTGTCGAGCGCCGCGCTCGGCGTGCCGCCCGAGCAGGTCGAGGCGCTCGCCTTCGCCTGGCTGGCCCGCGCCCGCGTGCGGGGCGAGGCGGGCAACGTGCCGGCCGTCACCGGCGCGGCCGGGCCCCGCGTGCTCGGGGCCCTGTACGCGGCCTAGACCGAGAACGACGACCCGCAGCCGCAGGTGGTGGTGGCGTTCGGGTTCTTGATGACGAACTGCGCACCCTGCAGGTCTTCCTTGTAGTCGATCTCGGCGCCCATCAGGTACTGCAGGCTCATGGCATCGATCAGCAGCGTGACGCCGTTCTTGGCCATCTGGGTGTCGTCCTCGTTGACGACCTCGTCGAAGGTGAAGCCGTACTGGAAGCCCGAGCAGCCGCCGCCCTGCACGAAGACGCGCAGCTTCAGTTCGGGGTTGCCTTCCTCGGCCACCAGGTCGGCCACCTTGGCCGCGGCGCTGTCGGTGAAGATCAGGGGCGCCGGCATCTCATCGGTGGCGCTGGGCAGGGCTTCGGCGATGGCGTTCATCAACTTCTCCTTCAGGCGTCGTTCGACGCGGCGAGCTTGAGGGCGGGCTTGTCGGCGTTCTTCAGCGGCTTGAGTTCGCCCTCGATCAGGGCCCCGGGGTGCATCTCGAGCAATTCGTAGCGCACGTCGCCGATGACGCGGGCCTTGGGCTGCAGTTCGAGCAACTCGGCGCTGTGCACCGGCCCGCGAACCTCACCGCCGATGATCACATGGCTGGCGGCCACCCTCCCGAAGACGCGGCCATTGTCGCCGATGACCAGGATGCTGCGACCCTCGCCTTCGGCGATCACGTCGCCGTGAACCTGGCCGTCGATGCGCAGGCCCTCGCAGAACCGCAGCGAGCCGTTCACCACGGTGCCGTCGCCAACGAGGCTGCGGATAGGAGGCGGGCGCCTCTTCGCGAACCAGCTCATGGGGTACTCCGTTGTCGTCGTGGTCGGCGCGACTAGAGGCGCACCGTCTGCGTGGCCCGCGTCGCGCCCTGAGCGTCGATCACACGGACCTGGAGGCTTTTTAACACGGCGCCCGGGGGGTGGTCGATCACGCCCGCAACGCGCGTGACTCGGCGCAGCTGCAGCGGCCTGGAGCCGTCCTGCAGCGACTGCTGCCAGGCCCTGCCCTCGACCTGGCCGCTGAGCAGCACCTCGTAGCGGCCGCGGAACTCGTCGGAGCCCTTGGCCTGGTGCACCAGCAGCATCTGGTAGCGCAGCCGGCCCACGGCCTGCGGCTCGGCCGACAGGCCGCGCACCTGCAGCCCTTCGCCACTGGCCGGGATCAGGCGCTGGAAGAAGCCGAGCTCGTCCTGAAGGGCCTGCTTGTCCAGTTCGAGCTGGCGCACCTGCTGGACCAGGCGTTCCTGGGCGACGCGCTCGGCCTTGAGCAGGCTGTCCGCCGCGTTGGCGACCTGCTGCGCCGCGCCGTGGCGGTCCTTCAGCGCCGCCAGTTCGGCTCGAAGCTCGGCGATCTCTTCCCTGGCGCCGCGGTCCAGACCTGCGATCTCCTTGCCGAACTCGAAGGCCCAGAGCGCGATCGCCGCCGAGAAACCCAGCATCAGCGCCAGCACCGCCCAGCGCAGCGGCCACGGGATGTGGCTGCGCACGATCATCCTCGGCGCACTCACCGACAGCCGACGACGAAGCAGCTTCCAGCGCATCGCCCGTCAGAGCCCTGGTGTGGCCAGGCGACCGCCGCGGATCCGGCTCAGCCGGTCCGCCGGCGGTGCCCCCTCGAGGGGGCGCGCGAAACGCGTAGGGCGGGAGCCAATCAGCGCTTGCTGAACTGCTTCCGGCGCCGCGCGCCGTGCAGGCCGACCTTCTTGCGCTCGACCTCGCGCGCATCGCGCGTGACGAAGCCGGCGCGGCTCAACTCGCTCTTCAGCGCCGCGTCGTAGTCGATCAGCGCCCGGGTGATGCCGTGGCGCACCGCGCCGGCCTGGCCGGATTCACCGCCGCCGTGCACGTTGATCTTGATGTCGAAGCCCTCGTTGTTGCCCGTCAGCAGCAGCGGCTGGCGGACGATCATGATCGAGGTCTGGCGGCCGAAGTAGGCGTCGATGGGCTTGCCGTTGATGACGATCTGGCCCGTGCCCTTCTTCATGAAGACGCGCGCCACGCTCGACTTGCGACGGCCGGTGCCGTAGTTCCAGGTTCCGATCATCGCGTCAGATCTCCAGCGGCTTGGGTTGCTGCGCGGCATGCGGGTGCTCGGCACCGGCGTACACCTTCAGCTTCTTGACCATCGCGTAGCCCAGCGGGCCCTTGGGCAGCATGCCCTTGACGGCCTTCTCGAGGGCGCGGCCCGGGTGGCGGGCCTGCATGTCCTTGAACGGCGTGGCGTAGATCCCGCCCGGGAAGCCCGAGTGGCGGTAGGAGATCTTGTCGGTGGCCTTGGCCCCGGTGACGCGGATCTTGTCGGCGTTGACGACGATGATGAAATCGCCGGTGTCGACGTGAGGCGTGTAGATGGGATTGTGCGTGCCGCGCAAACGGCGTGCTGCTTCGCTGTCAACACGTCCGAGCACCTTGTAGGTGGCGTCAATCACAAACCACTCGTGCTTCACCTCGGCCGGCTTGGCGCTGAAGGTCTTCATGAGGGTCTTTCGGGATGTCGGCGGTTTCGATGGACTGCGGTGCCGCCGGCAGGGCCTCCGGTGCGCGTCTCGGGTGGACGGCCTCTCGGGATGACGGGCAGCGCTTTCCCGGCCGAACGCGGGAAAGCCGATGAGTATAGCCTGCGGCGCGGTTGCCGCGGCGCAGGGCTCTGCAACCGCAGCCACGGGCTGCCGCTCCGAATCTCGCTGGACCTTGACCGTGCGCAGCCTTCGCGAGGGGCCCGCGCCCTAGTCTCGCCCGCAGGGCAACGACCGTGGGCATCGCCGTCATGGATCCCAGAACGCAACTTCCGGACCGCCGTTCGACCACGCGATGGGGCGGGCTGATCATTGTCGTCGCGGCGGCCCTCGGGTCGGCCTGCGGCAGCGGCGGGGATCCGGGGCCGGAGCCGTTGCCCGAGCCGCTGCCGGCGGAGCGCGTGGCCATCGAGGGGCTCGTCATCGACGACACCCCCGTCGCCGTGCGGGTGTGCCTGGACTGGAACCTGAATGGCCGCTGCGACGGCACCGACCCGCAGGCGCTGACCGACTCCAACGGCCGCTACCGGCTGGAGATTCCGCCCGGCACGACCAAGCCCCTGCTGGCAGAGATCGAGGCCGGGCGCTCGCGCGACGCGGCCGGAGCGACAGCCACCGCCTGGTACCGCCTGGCGTCGCCGGCGCCGGGCTACACCACGGTGCTCACGCCGCTGACGACCATGGTTCAGCTGGTGGGCCTGCGCGACCTGCCGCTGGCCGAGGACCTGGCTCGCGCCGAACTCGGCTTGCCCCCGCGGCACCCGCTGAAGCTCGACACCGCGCCCGCGCCCGGCACGACGACCCACGCGGTGATGATCGCGACGGCGCTGGCGCTGCAGGCCGCCGGCGACGCGGTGAACCTGCAGTCGCCGACCGGCCTGGCCGCCGTGGCCGCCGAGTTCCCGCCTGCGCTGCGCGAGTTGCCGCAGCTGCGCATCGTCACCCAGGGCGGCGCCCCGATCACCTCGAAGGAGGTCTACGTCGATGCCACGTTCACGCTGACGCGGCTGGCCCGCCCGGGCGTGGCCGATGTGGTCAACGGCCGCATCCGCGGCCGCGGCAACTCGACCTGGGGCCTGCCCAAGAACCCGTACAAGGTGCAGTTCAGCAACGACGCCAGCTACGCCCGGCTGGCCGATGTGCTGGGCATGGCGAAGAACCGCAACTGGGCGCTGCTCGCGGACTGGTACGACCGCTCGCTGATGCGCAACCTGCTGGTGTACTCGCTGGGCAACAGCAGCGCCTTCGCCGACGGCCTGAAGTGGACGCCCTCCGGCCAGCACCTGGAGGTGTGGCTGAACGATGACTACGTCGGTGTCTACCTGCTGACGGAGGACATCCGCATCGATCCGGCGCGCCTGCCTCTGCACAAGATGAGCACCAACCCGGCCGCCGCGGACATCGACGGGGGCTACATCGCCGAGGTCGATGCGCGGCTGGACTGCTACAAGGGCGACGACCTGAACCTGCAGGTGGTGACGCCGGCAGGCGTGCCGATCTGCATCGACACACCCGACGAGTCCGCGATCACGCCGCGGCAGCTCGCCTACATCAAGGACGAGTTGCTGCGCGTCGAGGCCGACCTGTACGGCGCGCGCCGCCTCGACGGCATCCACGCGCCGAGCTTCGTCGACTGGTACCTGGTGCAGGAACTGCTGCGCAACGCCGATGCGGCGTTTTACTCGAGCGACTTCCTCTGGAAGGACGGCAGCTCGGCGGCCGATCCCTCGGATCGCCTGCTCCACATGGGCCCGCTGTGGGACTTCGACCTCTCAGCCGGCAACGTCGCGACCAACGACAACTGGCAGACCGACGGCTGCTGGGTGTCCAAGCCCTATGAGCCGAACTGGTACGTGGAGTTGTTCCGCAGCCCGGACTTCCTTGCCCTGACGATGTCGCGCTGGCAGGGCAAGCGCGCGCGCATCGCCGGTTTCATCGACGGCGCCATCGGTGCCTACAGCCGGCGGCTGCAGGCCGCGCAGGCGCGCAACTTCGGGCGCTGGCCGATCGAGATGGAACCTCGGGTCAGCCACTACCGATTCCAGAGCCACGCGGAGGAGGTCGACTTCCTGAGGCAGTTCCTGCTCTCACGCGTGCAGTGGCTGGACCTGGCGTTCCAGAGCTCGGTAAGCTTCGACGCGCTATGCCGCTGATGCCTGTGGCCGGAGGCGTGATGAACCGATCGACGTTGCGGCCAGGCCCGACGAACGCGTTGCTGGCGGCCTGGCTGGCGCTGTCGGCGGCCGCTTGCGGCGGCGGTGGTGGCGCCACCGCGGTGGGGGGCGGAGGCCCGGACCCGGTGGCGGCCCCGTTCGACATCGTTGCCGCGGGCGACATCGGGCAGTGCGGAGGCAACCCTGCCGCCAGCCAGGCCGCCCGGGTCGCCGGACTGGTGCGGCCCACGGACGAACTCGTGCTGGTGCTCGGCGACGCCACCTACCCCGTCGGGGCGCCGAGCGAGTTCGCCGACTGCTTCCAGCCCACCTGGGGCGCCTTCAAGGACCGCATCCGTCCGACGCCGGGCAACCACGAGTACCTGACGCCCGGTGCAGCGGGATACCACGGCTACTTCGGGGCGGCGGCGGGCCCCGACCGGCGCGGCTACTACAGCTTCGACCACCGCGGCTGGCACTTCATCTCGCTCAACAGCAACATCGATGCCGGGCCAGACTCGCCGCAGGTCGCCTGGCTGCAGGCCGACCTGGCGGCCACGTCGTCCACCGCCTGCACGCTGGCCTTCTGGCACTTCCCGGTGTTCAGCTCGGGCCGGCACGGGAACATCGCGCACATGGCGGCGGTGTTCGCCGCGTTGCAGGCCGCGGGCGTCGATCTCGTGCTGGTCGGTCACGACCACCACTACGAGCGCTTTGCGCCACAGCTCGCTGACGGGCAGCCCGATCCGGGGTACGGGCTGCGGAGCTTCGTCGTCGGCACAGGCGGTGCTGCGCCCTATCCGATCCCCGACGTGCGCGCCAACAGCGAGTTCCGCGACAACAGCACGCATGGCCTCTTGCGACTGACGTTGGAAGACGGCGGCTACCGCTGGGCCTTCGTGCCTGTCGACGGCGGCGCGGCGCGCGACGCCGGCTCGGCCCGCTGCCGGCGTTGAGCGGGGCGCCGGGGGGCGCTGGCGCGAGCGTCGTTGACGACGGTCAACACCGGCGGCGACCCCGATGGGTAGCGTTCAATTGGTGGGTTACTGATGCACGGTGGCCGTCATCGCTGCAGAACCCGCGAGGAGGTTCCATGAACGCGACCCGATCCGCCTGCGCAGCGCTATGGCCAGCGCTCGCCACCCCCGCGCTGACCGCCCTGCTGCTGGCCCTTCCCCTCGGCGCCCATGCTCAGGGCGCCAGCGCCCCGCGCGCCCACGTGGCAGCTCCCGACGTCTACCGCGTACTGGCCCAGGGCCGGCAGCAGCGGGTGCTCGAGGCCGTGCTCAAGCCGCGCCAGGAGGCGGCGGCCGTTTCGCACCCCAGCGACTTCGTCGTCTACTACGTCACCGCGTGCAACCTGAAGGCCACCATCGACGGCGTCGATATCCATACCTACCCGGAGGCCGGCACCGCCCGCATCAGCCTGCCCACGCGCAGCACGGTGCGCCGCAACATCGGCTCGTCCGACTGCCGGATCGTGTTCATCGAGCGGGATGAGTAGCTCGCCCTGCCGGTTCTAACCGCCCCTGGGCGTGGCGCGCGTCGGCGGCCCGCACCACCTTCACCTGAGCCCGGCCAGCGCCCAGGCGGTCGATGGCAGCGCCGGCGAAGTTCATGCTGCCCGACGGGCGCCCGATGCGCACCCGCACGGCGCCATCGGGTCGGCAGCGAACACGCCGCCCTCCAGCGTGTGCAACCCGGCGTCTTGCTCACGCATGGCCATATCGGCCTGGCGGATGCGCACGAGCATCGACAGCGCGGCCCGCAAGAGCGCGGCGGGTTTGGCGATGCCTGTGCCGGCATGGCCGCGCGCGTGGCACCATGCACGCATGAGCCGCTCGCCCGGGGCCACGCGCCTGGTCTACTCCACCGACGGCGGCCGCACCTGCCCGCAGTGCCGTCAGCCGCTGGCCGCCTGCCGCTGTGCGGCCAAGCAGGCACAGCAGTTGCGCGGCGACGGCCTCGTGCGCGTGGGCCGCGAGAGCGCCGGCCGCGGCGGCAAGACGGTGACGGTGGTGCGCGGTCTGGCGCTCACCGACGCGCAGATCGCCGATCTCGGCAAGCGGCTGCGCAGCGCCTGCGGCAGCGGCGGCACGGCCAAGGACGGCGTCGTCGAGATCCAGGGCGACCACGTCGAGCGCGTGCTGGCGCTGCTGCTGAAGGAAGGCCACGCGGCCAAGCGCAGGGGTGGGTGAGGTCGAAAGGACTTCGACAAGCTCAGCCCGAGCGGGGTTCGATCAGCGCCTTCCCCGCATCGGCCGCATCGCCAGCGGCCGCTTGCTCTTGAGCTGCCGCTCGATGCCGTCGTTGAGCGCGCCGCGCAGGTGCAGAACTTCTTCCAGCAGGCCGTAGACGCCCGGGAAGCGCAGGTCCAGCCACAGCCACAGCGTGCAGGCGCGCAGGCCCTGCTCCATGCGGTCGAGCCGGCTGTGACCGTCGACTTCGTCCAGGAAGGCCGGGCGGCCGACGTGGCCGTGGCGTGCGTGCTGGTGCGCCCAGTCGAGGAAGGCCTGCACCAGCTGCTCGGTGCGCAGGTCCACCGGCGCCTGCGCGTAGACGAAGCGCTGCATCAGCGTCAGAGATCCCGCCGTGCGGTCCAGTTCGTCGGCCAGCTGCAGCATGCCCTCGAGTTCGGCGACGGCGAAGTGCGCGTCGTCCAGCCGCAGCTGCTGCATGAACACCTGCAGCACCGCGTGCAGACGCCGCTGGCCCAGCCGCGCGGCAATCGTCTCCACGTGGCGCGCGTTCGGCGCCACGGGCGCCTTGAAGTCGCGCGGCGCGCGCGGCTCGGCGGCCAGGCGCTCCTTCAGCAGCGCCGCAGCACCCGGCTCGGCGTCCTTCAGCACGCCGGCAAAGCCTTCCTCGTGCAGGCCGAAGCGGCCGGCGCGTCCTGCGATCTGGTGCACCTCCGACACGTCGAGCGGCCGGTCGCCGACGCCGTCGAACTTCTCCATCGTGCTGAAGAGCACGCGGCGGATCGGCAGGTTCAGGCCCATGCCGATGGCGTCAGTGGCCACCAGAACGTCGGCCGCGCCGCCGGCAAAGCGCTCGGCCTCGCGGCGCCGCACCTCGGGCGGCAGCGCGCCGTAGATGACGCTGACCACGTGCTGCTGCTCGGCGATGGCGTCGCGCAGGCGCAGCACGTCGCGGCGGCTGAAGGCCACCACCGCGTCGCCGCGCTCCAGGCTCCACAGCGGCACCGCACGCGCCAGCACCTGCACGTGCTGCTTGCGCTCGAAGTGGCGGATCTCGGCCGTCTCGCCGCACAGCGCCACCAGCTGCTGGATGGCCGGCACCGCAAACGCGCTGCAGATGCTGATCAGCTCGCGCGCGGCCACGCCGACGATGGCCTGCGTCCAGGCCCAGCCGCGGCTGGCGTCGAACAGCATCTGCGCCTCGTCGACCACGGCCACGTCGAGCTCGCCGCGGGTGTCGACCATCTCGATGGTGCTGCTGACCACGCGCGCACCCTCGGCCGGCACGCTCTCCTCGCCGGTGAGCAGCGAGCAGGGCACGCCGCGCGCCACCAGCCGGTCGCGGCCCTCCAGCGCCAGCAGGCGCAGCGGCGCGAGATAGGCGCCGTCCAGCGCCTGCGCCAGGCGCTCGAAGGCGGCGTGCGTCTTGCCGCTGTTGGGCGGGCCCACGTACAGGAAGACGCGACGGCTGACGCGCCGGGCCGCGGCGAAGCTGTCGGGGTAGCCCTGGAAGGCGAGGTCGCGGTGCAGGCCGTCGAGCGTCTGCTGCTCGGCCACGGCGTGCTCCCAGCGGTCCTGCGCCCGGCTGCAGGCGGCCAGCAGATCGGGCAGCGGCAGTGGCGTGGCGCAGGCCGCCACCAGTCGCGGCCACAGCGAGCCCAGCTGCGCCGACGACAGCGCCTCGCTGCGCTCGGCCAGGCGCAGCAGGTGGGCGCGGATCTCGTCCCGCTGCGGGTGCGGCGGCAACACGCCGAGCGCGGCCTGCAGCACGGGCACGTCGCCGTCGACGAAGTAGCGCCAGACCAGCGCCTCGTCGACATCGTGCCGGAACGCCACCGGCACGCGCGCCCCCGGCCCCAGCACGATGGTGTCGATGCCCTGGCGCTGCCAGCGCCCCTGGCGGCGCAGCAGGCCCAGGCCTTCCAGGGCCTGGCGGCGCTGCAGCATCAGCGTGCGCGCCGGGGGCGCAGCGCCCAGCGCGTCGAGATGCGCCAGCGCAGCAGCCATGTGAGCCGGCGCGATCCAGCGGCTCGGCCGCGAGCCCATGCCCTTCTGCAGCTGCACGAAGCCGGCTTCGTCGAGCGCAAGCTCGGCCTCGGCGGTGGCGGCGTCGCTCCAGTCGGCCGGGGCCAGCACCTGCGGCAGGGCCCAGGCGTTGTCGCGCAAGCGGGCCACACCATCGACGGGCAGCTCCGGCAGCCTCTCAGCGTGGTGGGCCTGCGGCAGGCGCGGCGGCGGTGTCGGGGATCTCATCGGATCGGGGCGGGCCCGACCCTCGAACGCGGGGGGTGGCGGGCGGAAGGCGGGCCCCGATGGTGACAGAGCGGCACCAAACCGCACCAGAATCGGGCACCGGAGGACACCTGTCGATGAACAACACCATCCCCATCCGCCATGCCAGCCCGCTCGGATTCGTCATGGCCGCCCTGCTAACCGCCGTCGGTTTGCCGGCCCAGGCCCAGGGCACCATCAGCAGCGGCACTACGTTCCTGCAGTTCGTGGGCACTCCCTTCGGCACCACCGCCGGCAACGCCAACCTGCTGTTCGGCAGCGCCAGCGCCTTCGGGACCGAGAATCTGTACAGGCTGGGCTGGTCGTACAACCAGGGCGCGGGCACCAGCAACCGCCCCTTCAGCAGCCTGGACACCCCCACGGCCAGCTACGTGGGCAATGTCGCCACCTTCAACTGGACCAATGCCGGTGCCGGCACCAGTGGCTTCGCGCGCTGGAACGCCACGCTGGTGGTCACGCTGACCGAGATCGCGCCCACACCGGGCGGCTCTGTGCCGGGCTCGGCGCGCGTGGACTCCCGGCTGACCTTCACCGCCGCGGCAGCCAATGCAGGCAACGTCGCCTACAACATCTTCCACGACATCGATCTGGACATCGCCGGCGCCGGCACCGACACCTACCGCGTGCTCGACAACGCGGCCGTGCTGGGCCGCGCCACTGACGGCACCAGCAGCACCTATGGCGAGTTCGTCGGCGCCGGCGCCACGCGCTACGAGTTCAACACCGGCTCGGCGCTGCGCACACGGGTCGGCGCGACCAGCGGCGGCACCGGCACCGGCAACCTCGCCACATCAGCCGGCGCCTCGGCGGCCGACTGGGCCAGCACCGACGGCGCCGTGGCCTTCCAGTGGTCGCGCACGCTGGCGCCGGGCGAGAGCACCGTCATCCAGAGCTCGTTCACGATCAATTCGCCAGTGCCTGAGCCCGCCAGCGCGGTGCTGATGCTGGGCGGCGGCGCGCTGCTGCTGGCGGCGCGTCGGCGGCGTCAGGCCTGACGCTTTCCCGGGCGCGGCGCGTCAGCAGGGCACCGCCAGCGCCCGCTCGATGCGCCGCCGCGCCACGCGCGGCCTGGGGCAGGGGAAGTCCCACCACGCCCGCACGTCCTCGTCGAGCCCGAGGCCGTGCATGTAGTTGTAGACGGCCTTCTTCAGGCCCGCGCCGAGCGCGTCGTGGTCGGTGCCTGTGGGGTCGGTGAAGCCGACGTCGTTTTTCGCAAAGCGCCCCTTCGGCAGCGGATGCAGCGTGATGCCGTAGTCCTGCGGGCTGCGGCCCACTGGCGAGTGCACGGTGCACACGAAGCGGTGCCAGAAGCCGCTGTGGATGCAGCCGGCGGCGAACAGCTGCCGCACGAGCTCGAGCGCATCCACCGTGTCCTGCACCGTCTGCGTCGGGAAGCCGTACATCAGGTAGGCGTGCACCAGCACGCCCTGGTCGGCAAAGGCCTTGGTCACGCGCGCCACCTGGTCCACCGTGACGCCCTTCTTCATCAGCGCCAGCAGCCGGTCGGACGCCACCTCCAGGCCGCCGGTGATGGCGATGCAGCCGCTCTCGGCCAGCCGCTCGGCCAGCGCCGGGGTGAAGGTCTTCTCGAAGCGCACGTTGCCCCACCAGCTGATGCGCGTGCCACGCCGGATCAGCTCGTCGGCCAGGGCCTTCAGCGCCTTCGGCGGCGCGGCCTCGTCGACGAAGTGGAAGCCGGTCTGGCCCGTCTCGGCCACGATGGCGTCGATGCGGTCGGCCAGCACTTCGGCGCTGGCCGTCTCGTAGCGGCCGATGTAATCGAGCCCCACGTCGCAGAAACTGCACTTCTTCCAGTAGCAGCCGTGGGCCACGGTGAGCTTGTTCCAGCGGCCGTCGCTCCACAGCCGGTGCATGGGGTTGAGCAGGTCCAGCAACGAGAGATAGCGGTCCAGCGGCAGGCCGTCCCAGGTGGGCGTGCCCACGTCCTCGAAGGGCAGGTCGGGCTCGAAACCGGCCTGGTAGCGCACCGCCCCGTCCACGCGCGTGAAGGCGCGCACCAGGCGCCCTGCGCCACGGCGGCCGGCCCAGTGCTCCAGCAGCGCCAGCAGCGGCCGCTCGCCGGCATCGAGCGTGACCGCGTCGACGAGGTCGAACAGCCGCGGCTCGGCCAGCTCGCGCAGCTCGGTGTTGACGTAACCGCCGCCCAGCGCGATCCGCAGACTCGGCAGACCCGGCCGGGCCGCCCTCGCCGCCTGCGCGATGCGCAGCGCGCCGTACACCGCGCCGGGGAAGGGCACGCTCAGAAGCAGCACGTCGGGGGCGTGCTCGGCCAGCGCCTCGAGGGTGAGCGCCTCGAGCCAGGTGTCCAGCAGCGTGGGCGGCGCGGCCAGCGCGTCGGCCAGCGGGTCGAAGCTGGGCTGGCTGGCGGCCAGCTTCTCGCCGTAGCGCACGAACTCGAAGCGCGGGTCGATGCCGTCCTTCACGACGTCGGCGATGTCGTTGAGGTACAGCGTGGCCAGGTGGCGCGCGCGGTCCGTGGTGCCCAGGCTTCCGAAGGCCCAGGCCAGCGGGTCGGCGTCGCCCGCGCCGACGCCGGCCGCGTAGGCGTCGAGCGCGCGAAAGCGCTCGCCCTCGGGCAGGAAGCCGCCCATGGCGATGCGGTGCGCCAGCGTCGGATCGCGCCCCTGCAGGAAGGCGACCACGCGCTCGACGCTGGCGGCGTAGGCCCCGGCCTGCTGCAGGAAGGCGGCGACGCGCGGCGTCCGACGCGCCTCGGGCAGGGCCTGCAAGGCCTTGGCCAGCGCCTGCAGGCCCGGCCGCGACAGCAGCTTGAGCACCAGCGCCAGCGCCAGGTCGCACTGCCGCGCGTCGACCCCGCGCGAGCGCAGGAAGCCGGTCAGGTAGGCGGTGGACGGGTAGGGCGTGTTCAGCTGCGTCATCGGCGGGATGACGGCCAGCACGCGCAGGCCAGGGGTGGCCGCTGGGGCGTCGGGCATGGACCGATTGTCGGCGCGGCGCGGTGCGACACTGCCGGCCGATGACTTCCGCCGTGGACCGCCAGCCCGAATCGCGCTCGCCCCGGGCCGTGGTGCTGGCGCTGGGCACGGCCCAGGCGGTGGGCTGGGCCTCGTCGTTCTACCTGCCCACGCTGCTGGCGGAGCCGATGGCGCGCGACCTGGGCACGACGCCGCCCACCGTGTTCGCGGCGCTGTCGGGGGCACTGCTGATCGGGGCGCTGGTCAGCCCCTGGGCCGGCCGGCGCATCGACACCGGCGGCGGGCGCCCGATGCTGCTGCGCGCCTGGGTGCTGTTCGTGGCGGGCCTGGCGACGCTGGCCGCCGCGCAGGGGCTGGGAACGCTGCTGCTGGCCTGGACGCTGCTGGGCCTGGCCATGGGCTGCGGGCTGTACGACGCCGCCTTCGCCACCCTCGTGCGTCTGTACGGGCCCGCGGCGCGGCGCGCCATCAGCGGCATCACGCTGATCGCCGGCTTCGCCAGCACCGTGGGCTGGCCGCTCACGGCCTGGATGGAGGCGCACGCGGGCTGGCGCGGCGCCGTCCTCGGCTGGATCGCGCTGCACGTGCTGGTGGCGCTGCCCTTGCTGCTGAGCCTGCCGCGCGCACCCGCGGCCGCGCCGGCCGCTGCACCGCCGGCCGCCGGCGCCGCCGCACCGGAACCGCCCGCGCCGCCAGCGCGCCAGCGCCAGATCGTGATGGTGACGCTGCTGTTCGTCTGCCTGGGCTTCGTCAGCACCAGCGTGGCCACGCACCTGCCGGCACTGCTGATGGCGCTGGGCGTTCCGCTGGCCGGCGCGGTGGCGCTGGCAGCGCTGGCCGGGCCGGCGCAGGTGACGGCGCGGCTGGCTGAGCTGGGCCTGCTGAGCCGCTTCTCGCCGTTGCTGGCGGCACGGCTGGCCGCCGCGGGCCACCCCGCGGCGGTGGTGGCGGCGCTGCTGCTGGGGCCGGCCGGCGCCCTGCCCTTCGTGCTGCTGCACGGGCTGGGCAACGGGCTGCTCACCATCGTGCGCGGCACGCTGCCGCTGGCCCTGTTCGGCAGCACCGGCTATGGCGCGCGCCAGGGCGTGATCGCGCTGCCCGGCCGGCTGGTGGGCGCGGCCAGCCCTTTCGTGCTGGGCTGGGTGCTGGAGCACCACGGCCGCGCCGCGCTGGGGCTGACGGCCGCACTGGGCGTGGTGGCGCTGCTCATCCTGGCCCTGCTCCGCGTCGACAATCAGGCCCGACGATGAGCGAACTCTCCATCGACGACGTCGCCGCCCGGGTGGTGGCCTGGCACAACCGCAACCCGCTGGCGCGGCGGCTGCGGCCGGCCGACGTCGGCTCGGTGGGCCACGTGGCCCTGCCGTTCTTCGACCCGGACGCGCCACCCCCATCGGGTTGGGAAGCGCCGGCCGGCTCGCTGCTGGCTCGCGCCATGGCACGCGCCCGCGCCGGCCTGCCCAGGCCCCGCGGGCGCGGCACCGCCGGCGCGCTGAGGGCGGCCTTCCGGGAGGACTTCATACCGCCGCTGCGACCCGACGAGGTGGCGGCCCTGGCGGCGCGCCACGGTGTCGAGCGCGACGACGAACCCGTCGACGCGCCGGTGCGGGTCGTCATGCCGCCCCCCGGCACCGAGGCCCTGGCCTGGCGCTGGGTGCTGACGGCCGAGCTGCGCACCGACACGGCCCGCACCCGCGTGCTGCTGGGCCCTGCCCCCGGCTCGCCCGTGCTGGGCCGCCGGCTGCTGAGCCTGCCGCGCGTGGTGGCGCTGGCGGCGCTGGGCGGCGCCGCACTGACCCTGGCCGTGACGCTGGGTGGTTTCGAGGGCGGCGAACCGGCGCCGGTGGCGGTGCTGCCACGGGCCACGCCGGCCCAGGCGCCCGCCGCCGGCCCCGCGTCGGCACCGGCCGCAAGCCGTGCGGCGGCCTCAGCAGCCTCGGCCACCTCGCCGGTCACGGCGCCAGCCGAGCGACCGATGGCGAGCGAGCCCCCGGCGTCCGCAGCGCCGGCGCCGACGCCGAATCCGAAACCGCCGCCGAAGCCCGCGCCGACACCCGCCCAGGCCACGGCCCCGGCTGCCCCGGCCGCGGGCGCCAGCCGCCCGCTGGACGTCGAGCCCCGCCTCGGCCGCATCGAGCTGCCGGCCATCCCCAGCATCGTCGACCCGCGCCGGCGCCGGGCTGCCGAACAGTCCGCTGCCGCAGCCTCCGCCGCATCGGCCGCGGCGCCCGTCGCCGCGCCCGCTGCCAATGCCCCCGCCTTCGCCCTGGCGACGCGGCTGCTGCGCACGCGCACCGAGAGCGAGCAGATCGCCGAGGCACTGGCCGCGCTGCTGGTGGTGCCGGGCAGCCCCGTGCAGAAGGTCGAGGTGATCAAGATCGGCGACGACTTCCGCGTCGTCGCCTGGCCCTACCCGAGCCGCGCCGACGCCGAGCGCGCGCAGGCCGCGCTGCTGGCCCGCGGCCACCGACTGCAGCTGATCGACTTCTGAACCCCAGCCCGCCCCGAGAGCCGCCCGCAGCCCAGGGCGGATGTTGCACGACCAAGCCCCCAACCCACCGGGAGACCCCCAATGCACTCCGGCAAGATCCTCGTCGCCCAGGGCGGCGGCCCCACCGCCGTCATCAACCAGAGCCTGGTGGGCGTGGTGCTCGAGGCCCGCCGCCACGCCGGCATCACGCGCGTGTACGGCGCGCGCCACGGCGTGCGCGGCGTCGTCGACGAGGACTTCGTCGATCTCACACAGGAAACCAGCCACAACCTCGAGCTCGTGGCGGCCACGCCCGCCGCGGCGCTGGGCAGCACGCGCGACAAGCCCGACCTCGCCTACTGCCGCGAGATGTTCAAGGTGCTGCAGGCGCACCGCATCGAGCACTTCTTCAACATCGGCGGCAACGACAGCTCCGACACCGTGCGCATCGTCGCCGAGGAGGCGCGCGCCGCCGGCTACCCGCTGCGCTGCATCCACATCCCCAAGACCATCGACAACGACCTGGTGCTCAACGACCACACGCCGGGCTTCCCCAGCGCGGCGCGCTTCGTGGCCCAGGCCTTTGCCGGTGCCAACCTCGATAACGCCGCGCTGCCGGGCGTGTACGTCGGCGTCGTCATGGGACGCCACGCGGGCTTCCTGACCGCCGCCAGCGCCCTGGGCAAGAAGTTCGCCGACGACGGCCCGCACCTGATCTACCTGCCCGAGCGCGTGTTCGAGATCGATCGCTTCCTGGCCGACGTGAAGGCCACCTACGAGCGGCTGGGCCGCTGCGTGGTGGCGGTCAGCGAGGGCATCCACGACGCCGCGGGCGCGCCGATCCTGGCGCGGCTGGCCAAGGACCTGGAGCGCGACGCCCACGGCAACGTGCAGCTGTCGGGCAGCGGGGCGCTGGCCGACCTGCTGTGCGAGGAGATCAAGCAGAAGCTCAAGATCAGCAGAGTGCGCGGCGACACCTTCGGCTACCTGCAGCGCAGCTTCGTCGGCTGCGTGTCGGACGTCGACGCGCGCGAGGCGCGCGAAGTGGGCGAGAAGGCTGTGCAGTACGCGATGTGGGGCTTCGAGGGGCAGCAGCGCGACGGCTCGGTGGCCATCCAGCGCACCGGCTTCTACAGCGCCGACTACACGCTGCTGCCGCTGGAGGCGGTGGCCGGCAAGACGCGCACGATGGACGACGCCTTCATCGCCGACAGCGGCACCGACGTGACCGACGCCTTCCGGCTGTACCTGCGGCCGCTGCTGGGCTCGGGCATGCCCGATGCGTTCCGGCTGCGGCCGAATGCGGTGCCCAAGGTGCTGCGGGCCTGAACCATTTGCCGGAGCCTGCCCCATGACCACCCAGCCCGCCGAGCCCTTGCCGCTGTCGCTGCCCGGCCTGCACGTCCACGTCGCTGGCCACGGCCCGCCTGTGCTGCTGGTGCACAGCATCAACGCGGCCGCCGGCGCGCACGAGATGCGCCCCCTGGCGGAGCACCTTCGCGAAACGCACACGGTCTACACGCCCGACCTGCCCGGCTTCGGCGCCAGCGCGCGGGCCGACGTGGCGTACACGCCGCGCCTGTACACGGACGCGCTGCATGCCGTGGTGCAGGCCATCCAGGCCCGCCAGGGCACGGCGGCGCTGCCCGCGGTGGCGCTGTCGCTGGGCTGCGAGTTCCTGGCCCGCGCCGCGGCCGAGCGGCCCGCGGCGTTCTCGCGCCTGGCGCTGGTCAGCCCCACCGGGCTGATGGGAACCAAGGCCCGCCGCGGACCGCCCGGGGCCACGCGCGCCGTACCCGGGCTGCACGCGCTGGTGGCGGCGCCCTGGTGGGGCGAGCGGCTGTTCCGGCAGCTCACCCGGCCTGCCGTCGTGCGCTATTTCCTGCGCCGCACCTGGGGCTCCGACGGCATCGACGAGACGATGTGGGCCGAGGCCGTGGCCGCCGCGCGCGCGCCCGGCGCGCACCACGCGCCGCTGCACTTCCTGTCGGCGGGCCTGTTCAGCGCCGACGTGCTGGCGCTGTACGAGGCGCTGGCGATGCCGGTGTGGGCCAGCCACGGCACGCGCGGCGACTTCACCGACTACCGCGGCCGCGTGCACCTGCAGCACCGCCCCAACTGGCACTGGACGGTCTACGAAGGCGGCGCCCTGCCCTTCTTCGAGCACCGCGCGGCCTTCGCCGCGGCGCTGGACCGCTTCCTGGCAGGGGATTCCCGCCCCGCCTGATGCCCGGGGCGGCCCGGCGAACGTGGCACCATCTCAGGCCATGTCGAGCCTGTGCCCCCCCACGCCACACCCGCTGAGCGGCCCGCTCCTCCAGGCCATCGCAAGCAGCGCCACCGTTCGCAGCTTCGCCGCCAACACCGTGCTCATCACCGAGCAGGACACCACCGACGCGCTCTACATCATCCTGTCGGGCCGGGTGAAGGCCTTCGGTGCCAGTGAAGACGGCCGCGAGGTCATCTACTCCACGCAGGGCCCCGGCGAGTACTTCGGCGAGATGACGCTCGACGGCGGGCCGCGCTCGGCCAGCGTGATGACACTGGAACCCACCCGCTGCGCGGTGGTGCCGGGCAGCGAGATGCGCCGCCTGCTGGCCGAGCAGCCCGACTTCGCGATGCACCTGATGTTCAAGCTCATCAGCCTGGTGCGCGCCAGCACCGACCGCGTCAAGAGCCTGGCGCTCGACGACGTCTACAGCCGCGTCTGCAAGCTGCTGAAGTCGCTCGCCAGGCCCGATGCCGACGGCGTGCCGGTGGTGTCGGAGCGGCTCACGCAGCAGGACATCGCCGAGCGCGTGGGCTCGTCGCGCGAGATGGTCAGCCGCGTGCTCAAGCCGCTCACGGTGGGCGGCTACATCGGGCAGCGCGGCGGCCGCATCGCGCTGCTGAAGAAGCTGCCGGCGCGCTGGTGATCGCCGGCGCGTTCGTCAAGCCGATGTTCCCGCTGCGCTGGCTGGCGGTGGCCAGCAACGTCGGCTTCACCGTCTACGCTTTGGCGCACCCGGCGCCGCTGATGGTGGTGCTGCACGCGGTGCTGCTGCCGGCCAGCTCGTGGCGCGTGGGCCGGATGGTGAAGCTCACCCGCCGCGTGAACGCCTCGGTGGCCGACCGGCTGTGATGCCCGGTCGAGGGCACGGTGGAACTGCCCGAGGTGGGCCGCACGCTGCAGGCCGGCCAGATGTTCGGCGAGATCGCCTTCTTCGCGCCCGACCGCCGCCGCTCGGCCAGCGCGCGCTGCGTCACGCCGTGCCAGCTGATGTCCATCGACGAGGACACCTTCCGCCAGCTCGTCTACCAGAACCCCGACTTCGGCCTGGAGGTGGTGCGCCTGATCGCCGGCAGGCTCTCGGCCGACGTGGTGCGCCTGTCGGCAAGCGGTCCCCGCGACAGCGGAGATGCCCCGCTGGCGTCGTGAGTACACTGCGCGCCGCGCGTCGCATTCCCCGCCGCCGCCCCACCCGTCCGAGAGGTCCCATGAAGCGAGTCGTCCTGTCGTCCCTCCTCGTCCCTGCGCTGCTGGGCTTTGCGGCCGGTGCCTCGGCCCAGGCCGACGTGCCGCACTCTCGCGACGTCAAGAAGACCAACCTGCTGGACCACTCGAACGGCAACCTCATCGACAGCGCCACCGCCAAGCAGGTGCTGATCGACAACATCCCGGCAAAGGTCTGGAAGATCCAGAACCCCGGCGCCTACGCCTTCCTGAGCCAGGTCGAGGGCGGCCTGAACGCGGAGCGCACCTGCGTCGTCACGGCGCGCGTGATGGTGCTGCCGCTCACGGGAACGCTGAACGTGCCGATGTGGCGCCCGCTGCCCAAGATGACGGCCACGGCCTTCGACGCGAAGCCGAACTCGTCGTCCGAGGCCTGCAAGGGCGTCGCCAAGGACAAGCTGAAGGAAGCCACGCTGGCCATCGTGTCGGGCATCGTCAAGATGTGACGCCGGCCCCGGGGCGGCATCAGGCCGGCGGGTGCAGCCCGCGCTCGCGCGCCATCAGGCGCACCAGGCCCAGCAGGGCGTCGAGCATGGGCGTGGGCTGGCCCAGGCGCCGGCCGATCTCGTGCACCGACGACAGCAACGCGTCGATCTCCAGCGCGCGGCCGGCCTGCAGGTCCTGCAGCATGCTGGTGCGCACGGCGCCCAGCCGGGCGGTCACCGCGTGGCGCTGCTCGGGCGTCTGCCCGATGGGCACGCCGATGGCGGCGCCCAGCGCCTGGGCCTCGGCCATGACGGCGCTGCAGAAGCCGCGCACCAGGTCGTCGGCCAGGATGCGGTCCAGAGTGGCGCCGGTGAGCGCCGACACCGGGTTCATGGTGACGTTGCCCCAGAGCTTGAACCAGACCTCGCGCTGCACGCAGTCCGAGGTCTCCACCTCCACGCCGGCCTCGGCCAGCAGCGCAGCCACCGCGGCCGTGCGCGGGCCGGCGCCCCCCGTGGCGTCGCCGATGACGAGGCGGCGGCCCATGGCGTGCCTGACGTGGCCCGGCCCGGCCGTGGACGCCGCCATGTGCACCACGCCACCCACCGTGCGCGCGGGCGGCAGCCGCTCGCGCAGGCGGCCGCCGGGGTCCACGCTGTCGAGCACCCAGCCCCGCGTGGCCACGGGCGCGTCCTGCGGCAGGCCGTCGAAGAACCACCAGGGCACGCCGTTCATCGCGCCCAGCACCGTGGTGTCGGCGTGGCTGAGCGCCGCCACCGCGTCGGCCACCGCCGGCAGCGCGGGCGCCTTGACGGCCACGATGACCACGTCCTGCGGGCCGAGCGCGGCTGCGTCGTCGGCCACGGCGATGTCGACGCGCTGCGTGCCGACGGCGTCGTCCAGCCGCAGGCCGTGCTCGCGCACGGCCGCCAGCGTGGCGCCGCGCGCCAGCGCGCTCACCTGCACGCGGCCGGCGGGCAGCCGCGCCAGCCAGGCCCCGAGGAGGCCGCCGATGGCGCCCAGGCCGACGATGCACACTTTCACGCTCAGGTCTCCGGAGTCGGTGGGTGAGGCGGGGCCGCGGGGGCGCGGCATCAGCCGCGGCGAGTCTAAGGCGCCTCCCGCGCGAGGGCGGGCGGCCCCGGGGCCATGAACACCGCACCACTGGCGGCCGCCTCCACGGGCTTCGCGCTGGGCCTGACGCTCATCGTCGCCATCGGCGCGCAGAACGCCTTCGTGCTGCGCCAGGGCTTGCGGCGCGAGCACGTGGGCGTCATCGTCGCGTTCTGCGCCGTCGCCGACGCGGTGCTGATGCTGGCGGGCATCGCCGGGCTGGCCGCGGTGCTGGGCCACCAGCCGCTGCTGGCCGGCGTGCTGACGGCCGGGGGCGCGCTGTTCCTCACTGCCTACGGCCTGCGCGCGCTGGCGCGGGCGCGTCGCGGGGGCTCGCTCGGCGCGGCCGCGGGCGCGGCGCCGCTGACGCGGCGTGCCGCGCTGGCGCAGACCGCCGCCTTCACGCTGCTGAACCCGCACGTCTACCTCGACACCGTGCTGCTGGTGGGCAGCGTGGGCACGCAGATGGGGGCGACGCGCTGGTGGTTCGGCCTCGGCGCCGCGGTGGCCAGCCTCGTGTGGTTCACCTCGCTGGGCTATGGCGCGCGGCTGCTCGCGCCGGTGTTCGCGCGGCCGCGGGCCTGGCAGGTGCTCGACGCGCTGATCGGCCTGACGATGCTGGGCATCGCCGCGCTGCTGCTGCGGCGGCTGCTCGCGGGCTGATCAGGGCTCGAACAGGGCGCGCCAGCCCGCCGGCCCCAGCCGCCGCAGCGTGGCGAGGTTGCGGCCGTAGATGGCCTCGGCGTCGGGGTAGGCCGCCACCGCGCGCGCCACGCTGGCCTCGCGCAGCAGGTGCAGCGTGGGGTGGGGCGCGCGGTTGCTGTGGTTGGCGATGTCGTCCGCGGCCGCGCCGTCGAACACCCAGCCGGGGTGGAAGGCCGCGATCTGCAGCGTGCCCTGCAGGCCCAGGCGCGCGAGCGCCTCGTCGGCGACGCCGAGGAAGCCGTTGAAGTCCTCGAAGCGCGGCAGCGCGTGCGGCGCCACGATCAGCGTCGTGTCGACGAGGTCGGCGTCGGCTTCGGCCAGCGCGCGCAGCTCGTCGACCAGTTGCTCCAGCAGAACCGCCGGCGTGGCCGCCGGGCTCTCGACCCAGCGAATGAGCCCCTTGGCGTG
>JBKDQY010000121.1:0-44376 GCA_046341655.1 Betaproteobacteria bacterium
GCCGGCCTGTTCCACATCTGCAGCGGCAGCTACGACATCGGCGCGGCCTACGCGCAGGTCAAGGGCGTGTACACCAACAAGGCGCCGGGGGGCGTGGCCTACCGATGCAGCTTCCGCGTGACCGAGGCCGTGTACCTGATCGAGCGCATGGTCGACGTGCTGGCGCAGAAGCTGGGCATGGACAAGGCCGAGATCCGCGCCAAGAACTTCGTCCGCAAGGAGCAGTTCCCGTACAAGAGCGCCTTCGGCTTCGAGTACGACTCGGGTGACTACCACACGGCCCTGACCAAGGTGCTCGACGCCGTGGACTACAAGGCGCTGCGCGCCGAGCAGGCCGCGCGCCGCGCAGATCCTGCGGCCACGCACCTGATGGGCATCGGCCTGGTCACCTTCACCGAGGTGGTGGGCGCGGGCCCCAGCAAGATGTGCGACATCCTCGGCGTGGGCATGTTCGACAGCTGCGAGATCCGCATCCACCCCACGGGCAGCGCGATCGCGCGCATGGGCACCATCACGCAGGGCCAGGGCCACCAGACCACCTACGCGCAGATCATCGCCACCGAGCTGGGCATCCCCAGCGAGGTGATCCAGGTGGAAGAAGGCGACACCAGCACCGCGCCCTACGGCCTGGGCACCTACGGCAGCCGTTCCACGCCGGTGGCCGGTGCGGCCATCGCGCTGGCGGCGCGGAAGATCTTTGCGAAGGCACGCAAGATCGCCGCGCACCTGCTCGAGGTGGGCGAGGCGGATCTGGACTGGGAGATCGACCGCTTCCACGTCAAGGGCGAACCGGCGCGCCACAAGACGATGAAGGACATCGCCTGGGCGGCCTACAACAACGTGCCCGCGGGCCTGGAGATGGGCCTGGAGGCGGTGCATTACTACGACCCGCCCAACTTCACCTACCCCTTCGGCATCTACCTCGCCGTGGTCGACATCGACCGCGCCACCGGCGAGACCAAGGTGCGCCGCTTCTACGCGCTCGACGACTGCGGCACGCGCATCAACCCGATGATCATCGAGGGCCAGATCCACGGCGGCCTGACCGAGGGCTTCGCGGTGGCGATGGGCCAGCAGATGCCGTTCGACGCCCAGGGCAACCTGCTGGGCAACACGCTGATGGACTACTTCCTGCCCACCTTCGTGGAGACGCCGCACTGGGAGACCGACCACACCGTCACGCCCAGCCCGCACCACCCCATCGGTGCCAAGGGCGTGGCCGAGTCGCCGCACGTCGGCTCCATCCCCACCTTCACCTCGGCGGTGGTCGATGCCTTCGCGCACGTGGGCGTGACGCAGATGACCATGCCGCACAGCGCCTTCAACGTCTGGAAGACGCTGAAGGCCACCGGGTTGGCGCTGTGAAGGTCTAATCGCTGCATGGAAGTCAAACTCGACAAGCGCTACCCCGTCGCCGCCACGCTCGAACAGGCGTGGGCGGTGCTCTCCGACATCCACGCCACGGCCGCCTGCATGCCCGGCGCGCAGATCACCGAGCAGATCGACGACACCCACTACAAGGGCACCGTCCGCAGCAAGGTCGGCCCGGCGGTGATGACCTTCAGCGGCGACATCGAGCTGCAGGGCATCGACGCCGCGGCCCGGCAGCTGAAGATGCTGGGCAAGGGTGCCGACAAGGGCGGCTCGTCGGCGTCGATGCAGCTCACCGCGCACCTGGAGCCCGACGGCGGCGGCTGCGCGCTGGTGGGTGTGGCCACCATCATCGTCAGCGGCAAGCTGGCGCAGTTCGGCAGCCGGCTGCTGGTGCCGGTGTCCGACGCGATGCTGGCGCAGTTCGCCGACAACTTCCGCGCGGCCGCGGCCGCGGTGCCCCTGGCGGCGGGTGAGGAGCCGAGCACCGAGATCCGCATGGTGCAGGGCGGCGAGGCGCCCGGGGCCGTGCCCGCGGCCCCCGCCGAGACGTCGCCCCCCGCCGCTGCGCCGGCCGTGCGCGCGCCCGCGCCGCCGGTGAAGGAGCTCAACGCGCTGGCGCTGATGTGGACCGTCATCAAGGCCTGGTTCGCCGGCCTGTTCGGCAAGAAGGCCTGAGCCCGGGCCGCGGGGGCGCATGACGACGGAGGCGAGCCCGCAGGCCCTGCGTGAAGCGCTGCACCGCGCCGGCTACATCGCCGACGAGGCGCTGGCCACCACGCTGTGGCTGGCCGGTTCGCTGCAGCGCCCGCTGCTGGTGGAGGGCGACGCCGGGGTCGGCAAGACGGCCCTGGCGCAGGCGCTGGCCCGCGCCGAGGGGCGGCGGCTGGTGCGGCTGCAGTGCTTCGAGGGCCTGGACCTCGCGCAGGCGGCCTACGAGTGGAACTACGGCCGCCAGCTGCTGGCCATCCGCCGCGCCGAGAGCGGAACCGGCAGCGCCGACGATTCGGCGCTGTTCTCGCGCGAGTTCCTGCTGCAGCGCCCGCTGCTCGAGGCCATCGTGGCCGACGAGCCCTGCGTGCTGCTGATCGACGAGGTCGACCGCGCCGACGAGGCCTTCGAGGCCTTCCTGCTGGAGGTGCTGGCCGACTGGCAGATCACCGTGCCCGAACTGGGCACGCTGCGCGCCCGCCACGTGCCCCGCGCCGTGCTCACCAGCAACGGCACGCGCGAGCTGTCGGACGCGCTGCGCCGGCGCTGCCTGTACCACTGGCTGGACTACCCCACGCTGGCGCGCGAGATCGCCATCGTGCGCGCCACCCTGCCGGCTGCCGAGGGCGCGCTGGTCGAGCAGGCCGTGGCCTTCGTGCAGCGGCTGCGCCGCGAGGACCTGGGCAAGACCCCCGGCGTGGCCGAGAGCCTGGACTTCATCCGCGCGCTGCACCAGCTGGGCCACCAGCGGCTGCCCGACGAGCCCGCGGCGCTGGCCCACGTGCTGGCCTGCCTGCTGAAGACCCGCGAGGACCGATTCCAGATGGGCCCCGAGCGGCTGCTGCAGGTGCTGGAAGGCCGCAAGGCCGGCGGCGACGGCGTGGCCGTGAAGCACGCGGCGCCTGCGCCATGAACACCGTGTCGCTGCCCACGGCCCGGCCGCTGGCGGCGCTGGCGGGCTTCGCGGCCCACCTGCGCGAGCACGGCTTCGCGGTCGGCGTGGCCGAGCAGCAGGCCATGGTGCAGGCGGCACTGGCGCTGCCCGGCGCGCTGCGGCAGCCCGAGCGCCTGGGCGAGGCCTGGCGAGCCATCGCCTGCCACGGCGCGCGCGACTGGAGGCGCTGGCCCGAGCTGTTCCAGCGCTACTGGCAGCCGCAACGCAGCACCGGCAGCACGCGCGTCAGCGGCCGCACGCGGCCGCCGCGCGACATCCGCCAGCTCGTGCAGCAGCTGCAAGACAGCCTGGGCGAGGGCGGCACCAGGCCCGGCCGCGCGGCGGCCGACACCGCGCTGTCCGACAGCCCGGCCGAAGGCGACGCGCTGAGCCGCCACCAGGGCGGGGCCAGCCGCACCGAGGCCCTGCATGACCGCAGCCTGCACGAGTGGCTGCCGCAGGACCTGGCGCTGCTGCAGCAGCTGGCCGAGCGCATCGCGGCGCGGCTGCGCCGCCGCCTCACGCAGCGCTGGCACGCGCATCCGCAGGGCCGCCGGCTCGACCTGCGCCACACGCTGCGGCGCAGCCTGGCCACCGGCGGCGTGCCCGTGGCCCCGGCCTGGCGGCAGCCGCGGCGCGAGCGGCCGCGCCTGTTCGTGCTGGTCGACGTCAGCCGCTCGATGGAGACCCACGCGCAGCTGTTCCTGCGCATCGCGCGCGCCTTCGTCGTGGCGGCGCAGGCGCGCGTGTTCGTGTTCCACACCAGGCTGGCCGAGGTCACGCCGCTGCTGCAGCGCGACAGCGGCGCCGTGCAGGAGAAGGTCAACGCCGTCACGGCGGGCTTTGCCGGCGGCACGCGCATCGCCACCAGCCTGGCCGATTTCCACCGCGTGCACGCGCGCGCCCAGCTCGGCCGCCGCGCCCAGGTGTGGGTGCTGTCCGACGGCTTCGACGCCGACGAGCCGCAGCGCCTGGCCGAGGAACTGGCGGCCGTGCGCGGCCGCGGCGCGCGCATCACCTGGTTCCACCCCTCGCCGGCCGTGCCGGCCTCGGCCGCGATGCAGGCCGCGCGCCCACAGGTGCAGCGCTTCGTGCGCCTGGCCTCGCTGCGCGACCTGGCCCATGCCGCCGACCTGATCGACTGAAAGGACTTGCCCCATGAACAGCCTCGACGTCCTCGCCCACGCCCAGCGCCTGCAGCAGCAGGGCGAGCCCTTCTGCCTGGTCAGCGTGCTGCGCGTGCAGGCGCCGGCCTCAGCGCGGCCCGGCGACAAGGCCGTGGTGAGCAGCCAGCGCATCGAGGCCGGCTGGATCGGCGGCGGCTGCGCGCAGCCGGCGGTGCTGCGCACCGTGAAGCAGGCGCTGGCCGATGGCCGTGCGCGGCTGATCCGCATCACGCCGTCGGAAGAGGGCACCGAGCGCGAGCTGCAGGACGTACTGGAGTTCGGCATGGCCTGCCACAGCGGCGGCACGCTGGAGCTGTTCGTCGATCCCGTGCTGCCGCGGGCGCGGCTGGTGGTGGTGGGCGATTCGCCGCTGGCCGCCGCGCTCGCCGGCCTGGCGCCGCGCGTGGGCCTGCCGGTCACGGTGGTGGCGCAGGGCGCCGATGCGGCGCGCTTCGCCGACGCCGAGCGCGTGATCGCCAGCGATGACCAGGCGGAGCCCGCGGCGCAGGTGGCGCCAGGTGCGTTCGTCGTGGTGGCCACGCAAGGCCGGCGCGACCTGCAGGGTCTGCGCGCCGCGCTGGCGCTGGCCGCGCGGCAGGTGTTCTTCGTGGCCAGCGCGCGCAAGGCCGCGGTGCTGAAGGCGGCGCTGGTGGAGGCCGGGCACGACCGCGCTGAGGTCGAGGCCATCGTGGCACCCGCCGGCGAGCCCATCGGTGCGCAGACGCCCGAGGAGATCGCGCTCGCCGTGCTGGCCACCGTGGTGGCGGCGCGGCGGGGTGGCGGCGTGGCGGATGGCGCTTCGACAGGCTCAGCGCGAACGGAGTCGCCGCCAGCTCGAACGGAGTCCCCGCCAGCGCGAACGGAGTCCTCGCCAGCGCGAATGGAGTCCTCCTGCTGCGGTGCCGGGGTGGCCAAGCCCATACCCGTTCGGGCTGAGCCTGTCGAAGCCCTCGCGACGGCGCCGCTTCCCGATCTCCCGCCCGTCAAGGGCTCCTGCTGCGGCGGCTGAGCGCGGGGGAGGGCGGCCATGGGATGCATCCTCAAGGGCGGCGGCGGCCTGTACAGCCGGGTGGTGGTCGGCGCGGTGGTGCTGGCGGCCGGCGCGGGATCGCGCCTGGGCGGCCGGCCCAAGTGCCTGCTCGAGCTGGGCGGCGTGCCGCTGATCCGCCGCACGCTGATCGCGCTGTCGGGCGCGGGGGTCGACGAGGTCGTGGTCGTTCTGGGGCACCACGCGGCGCAGATCGAGCCGCTGGTGCAGGACTTCCCCGTCACGCTGGCGCGCAACCCCAGCCCCGACGACGGCCAGGTCTCGTCGCAGCGCGTCGGGCTGGCCGCGCTCGGCGGCAAGCTCGACGCCGTGCTGGTGGTGCTGGCCGACCAGCCGCTGCTGGGGGCGGCCGACATCACGGCGCTGATCGGCGCCTGGAAGAAGCGGCCCGAGGGCACGCGCGTCGTGCAGCCGCACGTCGGTGGCGAGCGTGCCAACCCGGTGATCTTCGACGCCGCCGTGCGCGAGGAGATCCTGGCCGGCGCGGCCAACGTCGGCTGCCGCCAGTGGCAGGCCGCGCACGTCGCCCAGGTGCACGCCTGGCCCAGCGACAACCGCCGCTACCGCGTCGACATCGACACGCCCGAGGACATCGCCGCCTTCGAGCGCGACACCGGCCACGTGCTGCGCTGGCCGGCCGCCCTGGCGGAGCTGGCGTGACCCTGGGCCCCGGCCAGCACGCGCTGTGGCCGGTGCCCCTGGGCGTGCACCGCCACCCGGAACCCGAGGCCCTGAACGCGCTGCTCCTGCGGGTGTTCGCGGCCCTGCGCGCGACCCAGCGCCACGCCCGCGGCGAGCCCGAGCGCGCCTTCTTCGCCAGCGACGACGACCTGCTGCAGCGCGTGAAGCTGCCCGAGTGGCAGGGCTTCGTGCAGTGGCTGGTGGCCTGCCTGCGCGACACCGTCACCGCCGCCAACGCCGCCGCCTGGCCGTCGGAGTGGCGCGAGGGCGGTGTGCCGCTGGCCGTGGCCATCGACTCGATGTGGTTCCAGACCAGCCGCGGCGGCGCCTTCCACGACGTGCACACGCACGGCAACGCCTCCTGGTCGGCCGTGTACGTGGTACAGGTGGACGCGCCCGAGGCGCGGCGGCGCCACCCGGTCTATGGCGCCAGCAACGGCGTCACGCGCTTCTACGGGCCGCCGTTCCAGGCCCTGGGCGGGGCCCACGTCGACCTGGGCAACGCCTACCTGCAGCCGCCGCACGTGGACGTGGAGCCGCTGCCGGGGCAGTTGGTGGTGTTCCCGGCCTGGCTGGCGCACCAGGCGCTGCCCTACGACGGCGAGGCCGAGCGCGTGATCGTCTCGTTCAACGCCCGGGTGAGCCGGGCCCGCGGCTCCGACCGCCTGTACGGCTTCGCGGCCACCTGAGATGAGGCCCGGACTGCGCCTGCTGCTGGCCCGCCTGGCCGCGTGGACGCTGCTGTTCGCGGGCTGGCTCGGGCTGGGCGCGCTGGCGCTGCAGCACGGGCCGGCCGGCTGGGCGCAGTTCGCGCCCCAGGCGCTGTGGCTGGCCACGGTGGCGCTGGTGCAGCCGCTGCTGGCGCGCCACACGCCGGGCGCGGCGGCCCTGCGCGGCCTGCTGCTGGCAGCCGGCGCCGCCACGGCGGCCGCTGTCGGATCGTCGCACTGGGGCGCCGCCGCGCTCGCCTGGGGCCTGCTGCTGGTGGCGGCCTCCAACGCCGTGCGGCGGCTGCGCGGCATGGCCCTCGCGTCGAAGGCGGCCATCGATTCGCCCCGCGGCCCGGCCCTGGCCGGCGCGCTGCTGGCGGCGCTGCTGGCGGGCGAGCCGCGGGCCTGGGTGGCGGCGCCGGTGCTGGCAGCGGCGCTGCCGCTCGGGCTGGCGCTGCTGCTGGCGCTGCTGCTGCCGCCCACGGCCGCGGGCCGGCCGGGCTGCGGCAGTGCGCTGTTCGACTGCGCCCTGGGCCACGGCGGCCCGGCCGGCGGCCCCGGCGCGGGCTGGCCCCGGCTCGCCGCGCTGGCCATGCTGCCGATGATGGCCGGCCTGCCGGCCATGGCCGAACTGTGCCGCGCGCAGCCCACGCCCTGGCTGTCCGGCGCACAGGCCGCCGTGGCGCTGCACCTGCTGGCCATGCTCGCGCCCGCCTGGTGGCCTGGGCGGGCGGTGCGAGCCGTGCCGATGCTGCTGCTGGGCGGGGGCCTGGCCGTGCTCGTCGTGCCCGGCGGCACGGGCCTGATGCTGGGCATGGGGCTGCAGGCCATGGCCTGGGGCTGCGTGTGGCGCGACTCGCTCGCGCCACGGGCCGCCCGAGGCCGCCGCCCCGACGCTCCGCCGGCGTCGATGCACGGGGCGCGGCTGCTCCCGGCAGCGTCCGTGCTGGGCCTGGGCGCTGCCCTGCACGCCGCACCCTGGGCGCCGGCGGTGGCCTGGTCGCTGCCACCGCTGCTGCTGGGGTTGGCCGCGCTGCTGGCGCTGTCGGCCACGGCGCAGTCGCCGCCCCCCGCGCGCGGTCGCTGAAGCGCCGCCGCGGCCGCCGGCCGTGCACTGCGTCACGCCCCGGGGCGCGTGTAGGAATTTGCCTGACAACCCCCGTGGAGCAACGGGGACTCAAGCCACCGAATTGGCCTCATGGGCGGGGCCACTCCTGCTGCCTACAGTTCGTTCCATCGCACAGCCCCTCTTCACCGCATACAGGGAACGAACCATGACGTCCGACCAGATCCTCGCCGAGATCCGCGAAGCCAACCTCAGCTACCTGATGCTGGCCCAGAGCCTGATCCGCCAAGACCGCGATCAGGCCCTTTTCCGCCTGGGCATCAGCGAGGACAACGCCAACCTGATCGCCACGCTGACGCCGGCGCAGATGATGAAGATCGCCGCCGGCAACACGCTGCTGTGCCGCTTCCGCATGGACGACGACATGGTCTGGAACCTCATCACCAGCCACGGCAAGGGTGCCGCGAACGACGGCATGAGCCGCCTGCACGCCAGCATCCTGATGGCCGGCCGCCACCAGGAAGCCGCCTGACCGCGCGCAGAACGACACACCAGGAGCGAGCCGTGGCAAGGACCAAGAGCATCCTCACCGAAGCCAAGCAGATCGAGCGCGCGGTCACGCTGATCAACCTCGGTGCCCGCCTGCAGGTGCTGGAAAGCGAGACCGACCTGAGCTACGAGCGGCTGCTGCGCCTGTACAAGGAGGTCGCCGGCAAGAGCCCCAGCAAGGGCCAGCTTCCGTTCTCCACCGACTGGTTCATGACCTGGCAGCCGAACATCCATGCCAGCCTGTTCCTGAACATCCACGAGTACCTGAACAAGGCTGCCGCGCTCGACGAGATCGACACCGTGATCAAGGCCTACCAGCTCTACCTGGAGCAGATGCAGTCCGAGGGCCTGGACCCGCTGCTGAGCGTGACCCGTGCCTGGCGCCTGGTGAAGTTCGTCGACAACGGCATGCTCACCATGACCCCCTGCAGCAAGTGCGGCGGCCACTTCGTGACCCACCCGCACGAAATCGCCCGCCACTATGTCTGCGGCCTGTGCAACCCGCCGGCGCGTGCCGGCAAGGGCAAGGCCTCCGGCGCGCTGCGCATCGGCGCGCACGCACACTGAGGTCGCGCCGGGCCGCGGCAGGGCCGGCCGTGGCGCAGGTCACGAATGCCGGCTCAAGTATCGCGGCCGCGCAGCCGAAATCCTGGCAGTCCCTGTCGATTTCTCATTGTTCGTCTCCTCCTGGCACAGTTCTCTGTGCTTTGCGCGGGCCCCCAAAGGGCCCGCTTTTTTTTGCTTCAGTCGGGGCCCTGAACAGCCGATAAGCTGACCGTGAAGCTTGTCGCCATCACCACCACGGATCTGCCACCCCTGGACCGCGCGCTGCCGTTCCCCCTGCGCGACGCCAGCGGCCGGTTGCTGGTGGGTGCTGGCATCAAGGTGGCCGACGAGCGCCAGCGGCAGGAGTTGCTGCACACGCCGCTGTACACCGAGGAGCACCACCACATCGAGTGGCAGCGCCGCCTGAACGCCGCGATGGACCAGCGCCTGCGCGAGGGTGCCGCGCTCAAGGACGTGGTCACTGCCCGCCCGGACGCCGCGCCACGCGAAGTGGCCGCGCGCAGCCTGTCGACGGGCGACGCCTGGTTCGAGCTGCGCAGCCGGCTCGACGCCGTGCTGCGCGACGTGGGCACCGGCAACGACTGGCTGGCGAGGCTCGACGACCTGCACGCCCGCGGCCGCGCGCTGCTGCAGCGCCGTGCCGACGAGTCCCTCTACAACTTCGTGCACGAGGCGGTCCACTTCAGCGAGCGCTACAGCGCGCACCACGCCTGGACGACGCTGGCGCTGGCCGAGCAGACGGCCGCGTTGCTGGGCTGGCCGCAGCCCCAGATCGACAGCCTTGGCCGCGCTGCGCTGACCATGAACGTGGCCATGACCCGCCTGCAGGACCATCTGGCCATCGCCCGGGTGCCGCCCACCGAAGAGCAGCGCCGCGAGATCGCCAGCCACGCCGAGCGGGGTGCCGAGATGCTCGTCGCTGCCGGGCTCGACGACGCGGTGGCGCTGGAGGGCGTGCGGCTGCACCACGACGCCAGTGCCGAGGGCCAGCCGCTGCAGGACCAGCCGCCAGGGCGGCAGGTGGCGCGGCTGCTTCGCCGGGCGGACATCTTCGGTGCCAAGATCAGCCGGCGCGGCTCGCGCACGGCGATGTCGCCGCTGGCTGCGGCACGCGGGGCCTGCCTGGGGCCCGACGGGCAGCCCGACGAGGTCGGAGGCGCCCTGTTGCGCGCCGTCGGCCTGTATCCGCCGGGCAGCTTCGTGGAACTGGCCAGTGGCGAGATCGGCATCGTGGTGGCGCGTGGCCGTCGGGCCAACGTGCCGTTGGTGGCGGCGCTGGTCTCGGCCAGCGGGTCCGTCTACGGCGAACCCGTGCCGAGAGAGACGCTGGATCGGCGCTACGCCGTCAAGGCCGCCGTGCCGCCGGAGCTGGTCAAGGTGCGCTTCCAGCACGACAAGGTGCTGGCACTGGCCTCTGGCACCGTGTCGACCGCGAGCCTCTCGCCGTTCGGCGGCCGATGAGCGCCCGCGGCGCGGCCCTGTTCCGCTGCTGCGGCCGAGGCCACGGCGCCGACACTCCGGTGATGGTCGCCCGCGCCATCGCCCACCCCCGTTGGCACCCCGCGCGCTGGCCCTGGCCGCTGCCGGCCCTGGCGACCTGGCTCGTGGGGTGGGGATTGTTCGTCGCCGCCTCCGCGGCGGGACGCCCCCTGCCGGGCCTGGCGCTGGCGCTGATGGTCGGGGTGCTGGGCGCGCTGCCGGTGGCCGGACTGGGGCGGCGGCTGTGGGTGGCGGCAGGTTTCCCAGGCTCTGCCGTGGCCCTGGGCGTCGCGCCTGGCGTGCCGGGCTGGGTGTGGCTGCTGCCCCTGTTGCCGCTGCTGCTGCTGTACCCGCTGCGGGCCTGGCGCGACGCGCCGTTCTTCCCCACGCCGGCCGCGGCCCTGGACGGCCTGGCCGAGCGTGTGGGCCAGCCGGCCCGCGTGCTCGAGGCCGGCTGCGGCCTGGGCCACGGGCTGGCGGCGCTGCGGCGGCAGTTCCCTAACGCCGATCTGGTCGGCCTGGAGTGGAGCCTGCTGCTGGCGCGGCTGGCCCGCTGGCGCCGGCCCGATGCACGGGTGCGTCGCGGCGACCTCTGGGCCGAGGACTGGGGTGGCTACGGGCTCGTCTACCTGTTCCAGCGCCCCGAGAGCATGGCGCGCGCCTGGGCCAAGGCGCAGGCCGAGATGGTGCCGGGCCACTGGCTGGCAAGCCTGGAATTCCCCGTGCCGGGCGTGGCTCCCAGTGCCCGGCTGCCCGGCGCCGACGGCCGGCCGGTGTGGCTGTACTGCGTGCCGGTGGCAAGCCGCTCAACCGGCGGGCCTGGCTGCCGATAAACCCGCAACGCGGCGGCGCTCGCGAATCGGTGCTGCCCACGCGGAACAAGCCACATGTTCGTCATCATCGGTTGGGTCGTCGTGCTCGGTTGCGTGTTCGGGGTGTTCATCGCCCACGGCGGCCACATGGGCCCGATCATCAAGGCGCTGCCCTGGGAGCTGGCCATGATCGGCGGCGCGACGCTGGGCGCCTTCCTGGTGAACAACCAGATGCCGGTGATCAAGGGCACGATCAGCGGCGCGCTCAGCTGCTTCAAGGGTGGCAAGTACACGAAGGCGCGCTACCTGCAGCTGCTGGCGCTGCTCTACGACATCCTGCAGAAGGCGCGCAAGGAAGGCCTGATGTCGATCGAGAACGACGTCGAGGAGCCGCACAACTCGCCCCTGTTCAAGAAGTACCCCGCGGTGGGCAGCGACCACCACGTCGTGGAGTTCATCACCGACTACCTGCGCATGATGGTCTCGGGCAACCTCAACGCCCACGAGATCGAGTCGCTGATGGACAGCGAGATCGAGACCCACCACCACGAGGCGCACGCGCCCGTGGCGGCCATCCAGCGCGTGGCCGGCGCGCTGCCGGCCTTCGGCATCGTGGCCGCGGTGCTGGGGGTGATCAAGACCATGAGCAGCGTCGGCCAGCCGCCGGCGGTGCTGGGCGCCATGATCGGCTCGGCCCTGGTCGGCACCTTCCTCGGCATCCTCCTGTCGTATGCCTTCGCCGAGCCGCTGGCCGGCCTGCTGGAGCAGAAGGTCGAGGAGAGCGGCAAGGAACTGCAGTGCATCAAGACCACGCTGCTGGCGAGCATGCAGGGCTACGCGCCACAGGTGGCCATCGAGTTCGGCCGCAAGGTGCTGCTTTCGACCGTCCGGCCGACCTTCAACGAGCTCGAGGCCCACGTGAAGGGGAAGAAGTGACGGCCCGCCCTGGGGCGCGGCCCATGCACGGAGCAGGCTCCGCCGGGCCGCTGCACGAGCCCCCTCGGGGGCTGGCGAGGACCGCGGCGCGGCAGCGGCCGCAGCCTGGGGGCACATGATGGCGGGCGACGCGAAGAAGCTGCAGCCGATCATCATCAAGCGCGTCAAGAAGGGCGGGCACGCCGCGCACGGCGGTGCGTGGAAGATCGCCTACGCCGATTTCGTGACGGCCATGATGGCCTTCTTCCTGCTCATGTGGCTGCTGGGCAGCACCACCGAGGGCGACAAGAAGGGGATCGCCGACTACTTCGCCAGCCCGCTGAAGCTGGCGCTGATGGCCAGCGACTCCGGCGCCGGCGATGCGGCGCACATCATCAAGGGCGGCGGGCAGGATCTGACGCGCACCACCGGCCAGGTCAAGCGCGGCGACCTCGAGCCGCAGCGCGACACCATGAGCCCTCACCAGCTCAAGGCCGAGCAGGCGCGGGCCGAGGCGGCCCGCCTCGAGCAGCTGCGGCGCCGGATCGAGGAGGCGCTGGCCAGTCACCCCGAGCTGAAGGAGCTGGCCTCGCAGATCAGGCTGGAGATGACGCCCGACGGCCTGCGCATCCAGATCCTCGACGAGGACGGCCGTCCCATGTTCGCCAGCGGCAGCCCCAGCGTGCAGCCCTACATGCGCAACCTGCTGCGGCTCCTGGGCGGGCTGCTGGCCACGGTGCCGAACCGGCTCACCCTGGAGGGCCACACCGACGCCAAGCCCTTCGCCGGCGGCGAACGCGCGGGCCTGCCTTACGGCAACTGGGAGCTCAGCGCCGACCGCGCCAACGCCTCGCGCCGCGAACTGCTTGCGGGCAGCCTGCCCGACGACCAGGTGCTGCGGGTGCAGGGCCTGGCCGCCAGCCAACCCTTTGACCGGCGCGACCCGCTGTCGCCGGCCAACCGCCGCATCAGCATCGTGGTAATGACCCGCGAGGCCGAGGAGCGCGTGTTTCGCGGCTCCGAGGGGGCGGGTCCGCGCGTTGCCGCCCACTCCGCGACATCCGCCTCAAGCCCGGACGAGGGCGTCCGATAACCCGGGTTCCTCCTCCGGCCCGATGACCTGACCATGAACACCACCGAGCTGAACTTCCTCGTCGTCGATGACTTTTCCACCATGCGCCGCATCGTGCGCGGCCTTCTCAAGGAGATGGGGTGCAACAACGTCGACGAAGCCGAGGACGGCGCCGTCGCGCTGAACCTGCTCAAGAGCGGCAAGTACGACTTCGTGGTCTCGGACATCAACATGCCCAACATGAACGGATTCGAGCTGCTCAAGGCCGTGAAGGCCGATGAATCGCTGCGTCACCTTCCGATACTCATGGTCACGGCGGAGGCCCGCAAGGAAGACATCGTGATGGCGGCCCAGCACGGAGCCGCTGGATACATCGTCAAGCCCTTCACCAAGGCGACCTTGGAGGAGAAGGTGCAGAGAATCCGCAGCAAGATGACCACGGCCGCCTGAACGCGTTCGCAGCTGCCCCCGAATCGGAGACAAGATCATGAAGATGGACGCCGCCGAAGCACTCAGGCCTTCCGACCAGCTGACCGTCTCGCCGGAGGTCTTCCAGCAAATCGGCAGCATCACCCGACTGCTGCACGACACGATGCAGCAGCTCGGCGTGATGCCGAAGCTGCAGATTGCCACGGATGGCCTTCCCGACGCGCGCAGCCGCCTGAGCTACATCGCCACCAAGACCGCTGCAGCGGCCGACAAGGTGCTCAACTCGGTCGAGCACGCGAAGCTCGAACACGCAGCCATTGCTGCGGCCACCCGAACCATCGCCGCGGCCATCGTGGCCGACCCTGTCAGGGCGGTGGCCAGCGGGCAAGTGATGAACTTCGTGGGGGACGTCGAAGCGCGCACGGCGACCATCGACGGGCACCTGACCGACATCATGTTGGCGCAGGACTTTCATGATCTGACCGGGCAGGTGGTGGCGAAAGTGGTGTCACTGGCCAGCGACCTCGAGGACAGCCTCGTGAAGCTGCTCCTGCAGGTGGTTCCGCCCGACCAGCGCGAGAAGGTCGATCCCAACGTGCTCAACGGCCCCGTCGTCAACCCCGAGGGCCGCACCGACGTCGTCAGCAACCAGGGCGAGGTCGACGACCTGCTGGCCAGCCTGGGGTTCTGAACCCGCACGCGGCCCGGGCGGCGCGCCGGGCCCCTCGCCGCATTAGCGGCGTGCAACGGCCTCTTATCCCGCTCAAGCCCCGGCCGCGGCCGGGCACCATGCAGAGGCTCCCGCCTTTCCCGGGCGCGGACCTCCTCGCATGGCCGACGACAGTTCACAGGACCGCAACCTACCCGCGTCGCAGCGCAAGATCGACAAGGCGCGCCGCGAAGGCCAGGTCGCGCGCTCGCGCGACCTCGGCCACCTCGCGGCGCTGGGCCTGGGCATCGCGCTGATGGCCGCCGGCGGCGGCCTGGTGCTCGACGCCGGCGGCCGCCTGCTGGAAGGCGGGCTGCGCTTCGACGTGCGCCAGCTGGTGACGCCGGCCGCCATGGTGGACCACCTGGTCGCTCAGGGCCTGAAGATGCTGACGCTGCTGGCGCCGGTGTTCGCCGTCACGCTGTTGGCCGCCGTGGCGTCGGGCGTGCTGTCCGGGGGCTGGAACTTCACCATGAAGGCGCTGGAGCCGAGCTGGGAGAAGGTCAGTCCGCTGGCCGGCATCAAGCGCCTGTTCTCCCTGATGCAGCTCACCACCACGCTCAAGGCCTGCTTGCTGGCGCTGGTGCTGGGTGCGGTGGGCGCGGTCTACCTCGGGCAGCACTGGATGGAGCACGCCGCGCTGCTGCGTCTGCCGCTGCCGGCGGCGCTGGCCGAGGGCGGGCGCCTCGTGATGGGCGGCCTGGTGCTGCTGCTCATGGTGCTGGCGCTGTTCGCCCTCGTCGACGTGCCGCTGCAGCGCCAGCTGCTGCTGCGCCGCCTGCGCATGACCGTCGAGGAGATGAAGAAGGAATACAAGGAGGTCGAGGGCAACGCCGAGGTCAAGGGCAAGCGTAAGGCGAAGATGCGAGAGATGGCCAACCGCCGCATGCTGGCGGCCGTGCCGAAGGCCGACCTGGTGGTGATGAACCCGACGCACTTCGCCGTGGCGCTGCGCTACGACGAGGCCACCATGGCCGCGCCGCGCGTGGTGGCCAAGGGCGCCGACCTGCTGGCCCTGCGTATCCGCGACATCGCGCGCGACGCCCGCGTGCCGGTGCTGCAGGCGCCGCCGCTGGCGCGTGCGCTGTACGCCCACTGCGAGCTTGACGCCGAGGTGCCGGCACGCCTGTTCACCGCGGTGGCGCAGGTGCTGGCCTGGGTGTACCAGGTGCGCGACGCCATGGTGGCGGGCCGGCCTGCGGTGCAGCCGGCGCCCGAGCCCGAGGTGCCGGCCGACCTGGACCCGCTGAACGCCGCCGCTGAGCGCGGCCGCCGCACCGAGGATCCGCCGCTGTGAACGCCCTCGTGCAACAGCTCGAGGCCTGGTTCGGCGGCGCCCGCGCCGGCGCCGTCAAGCAGCTCGTGCTGCCGGTCTTCGTCATCCTGATGCTGGCGATGATGGTGCTGCCGCTGCCCGGCTTCGTGCTGGACCTGCTGTTCACCTTCAACATCGCGCTGGCGCTGGTGATCATCATGGTCTCGGCGCGCATGGTCAGGCCGCTGGACTTCTCGGCGCTGCCCAACGTGCTGATGCTGGCCACGCTGCTGCGGCTGAGCCTGAACGTGGCCTCCACCCGGCTGGTGCTGATGGAGGGCCACACCGGCCCGGGCGCGGCCGGGCAGGTGATCGAGGCCTTCGGCCACTTCATCATCGGCGGCAACTTCGCGGTCGGCCTGATCGTGTTCGCCATCCTGGTGACCATCAACTTCGTCGTCGTCACCAAGGGTGCCGAGCGCATCGCCGAGGTCGGCGCGCGCTTCGCGCACGACGCCATGCCCGGCAAGCAGATGGCCATCGACGCCGACCTCAACGCCGGTCTCATCGACGAGAAGATGGCGCGCCAGCGCCGCGCCGAGGTGGCCGAGGAGGCCGACTTCTTCGGCAGCATGGACGGTGCCAGCAAGTACGTGCGCGGCGACGCGATGGCGGGGCTGCTGATCCTGTTCATCACCATCGTCGGCGGCTTCGTCATCGGCATGGCCAGCCACGGCATGGGCGCCGGCGAGGCCGCGCAGGCCTACGTCACGCTGGCGGTGGGCGACGCGCTGGTGGCGCAGATCCCGGCGCTGCTGATCAGCGTGGCCAGCGCCATGGTGGTGTCGCGGGTGGGCAAGGAGGCCGACATCGGCACCCAGATCCGCGGCCAGGTCTTCGACTCGCCCCAGGCCCTGGGCGTGGCCGCCGGCGTGGTGGGCCTGCTGGGCCTGGTGCCGGGCATGCCGCACCTGGTGTTCCTGCTCGTGGCGGGCGGCCTGGGCCTGCTGGCCTGGCAGCTCGACAAGGCGCGCCGAAGGGCTGCCGAGGCGCCGGCGCAGCCGGCCGGCGGCGACGTGCAGCCGCCCTCCACCGAGGCGACCTGGGACGACCTCACGCCGGTGGACACCCTGGGCCTGGAGGTCGGCTACCGGCGCATCGCGCTGGTCGACAAGGCCCGCGTCACCCCCGGCAACGACCTCCTCGGCCGCATCAAGGGCGTGCGCAAGAAGTTCGCGCAGGACGTCGGCTTCCTGCCGCCGCCGGTGCACATCCGCGACAACCTGGTGGACCTCAAGCCGAGCATGTACCGCGTCACGCTGCGCGGCGCCGTGGTGGGCGAGGGCGAGGCCTTCCCGGGCCAGTGGCTGGCCATCAACCCCGGGGGCGTCAGCGGCCCGCTCGAGCAGCAGCTGCCCGGCCAGCGCACCACCGACCCGGCCTTCGGGCTGCCCGCCGTCTGGATCGAGGAGCGCCACAAGGAGGCGGCCCAAATGGCGGGGTTTACGGTGGTTGATTGCGCCACCGTCGTGGCCACCCACCTCTCACACTTGATGCAAGTGAACGCGGCCCGACTGCTGGGCCGCGTCGAGACCCAGAACCTCGTCGAACACGTCACCAAGCTGGCCCCGAAGCTCATCGAAGACGTCGTGCCCAAGATGGTCGGAATCGCCACCCTCCAACGCGTGCTGCAGCTGCTGCTGGAGGAGGGCGTGCACATCCGCGACATGCGTTCCATCGTCGAGTGCCTGGCCGAGCACGCCGCCACCGTGACCGACCCCGCCGAGCTGGCGCGCCGCATCCGCGTGCACCTGGCGCCGGCCATCGTGCAGCAGATCTACGGCGCCACCCGCGAGCTCGACGTGATCGCGCTCGACCCCGAGCTCGAGCGCCTGGTGGCGCAGGCCCTGAACAGCCCGCACGGCGCGGCGCTCGACCCGGCGGTGGCCGACACGCTCAGCCGCAGCGCCGCCGACACCGCCAAGCGCCAGGAGGACCTGGGCCTGCCGGCCTGCCTGCTCGTGCCCGACCTCATCCGCGCCCCGCTGGCGCGGCTGCTCAAGCGCGCCGCGCCGCGCCTGAAGGTGCTGGGCCACAGCGAGATTCCTGAAACCCACTCCATCCGCATCGGATCGGTCGTCGGCCAACGCCAGGGCCACTTCGGCCAACTCGGATCAGCGACATGAACGTCAAGCGCTTCACCGCCCGCACCTCGCGCGACGCCCTGGCCCTGGTGCGCCAGGCCTTCGGCGAGGACGCCGTCGTCATGAGCACCCGCCCCTGCGCCGAGGGCGTGGAGGTGCTGGCCATGGCACCCGAGAGCATCCAGCAGCTGGAGCGGGTGCGCGCCGGCGCCGAGTCGGTGCGCGCACAGCCTCCTGCGCCGCAGGCCGCCGCGAAGGCACGGCCGCGCCCCGAGCCCGAGCGCAGCGCGGCCGCCCGCGGTTCCGAGCGCCAGGAGCCGGCCTTCGACATCGACGCCGCAGCGCCCGCCAGCGTGCGCCAGGAAGTGGAGCGCGACGTCGAGCAGCTGCAGATGAGCACGCTGAGCTTCCAGGATTACGTGCGCCAGCGCATGCTCAAGCGCCGCCAGGCCGAGCTCTCGGCCGAGCCCGTGTCGGCCGAGCCCCCGCAGGCCGAGCCGCCCGCCGCGGCAGCCAGCCCGATCGCCGCCGCCCGCACCCGCCTGGCAGCGACGCGCGCCGGCCGCGAGGCCGGGACGCAGCCGCTGGCCGGACGCGAGCTGCCGGTGCTGCACGAGACACTGGCGGAGCCCGTGCCGGTCAAGCCGGCCCTGCCCACCCCCCCGGCCGCCGCCGCGCCCATCGTGGCTGCGGGCATGGCCGGGCCGCTGCCGGCGCTGACCGCGGCCACGCGCGCCGAGCAGGAGGCCATGATGGGCGAGCTGCGCTCCATGCGCGGCCTCATCGAGCAGCGCTTCGGAGCCCTGGCCTTCATGGAGAAGCTGCAGCGCCACCCGCGCCAGGCGCAGCTGTCGCAGCGCCTGCTGGACGCCGGGTTCTCGCCGGCGCTGATCCGCCAGCTGGTGCACAACCTGCCGTCCGACCTGGACGAGGCCACCTGGGCCGCGGGCGTGCTGGAGCGCAACCTGCTGACCGGCGAACGCGAGCCGGCTCTGGAGGACGCCGGCGGCGTGTTCGCCCTCGTCGGTGCCACGGGCGTGGGCAAGACCACCTCCACCGCCAAGCTGGCGGCCGCATTCGCGGCGCGCCACGGCGCCGCCGAGCTGGGCCTGGTCACGCTCGACGCCTACCGCGTGGGCGCACAGGAGCAGCTGCGCACCTACGGCCGCATCCTCGGCGTGCCCGTGCACACCGCGCACGACCGCGCCTCGCTCGACGACCTGCTGGATCTGCTCTCGGCCAAGCGCATGGTGCTGATCGACACCGCCGGCATGGCGCAGCGCGACAGCCGCACGCGCGAACTGCTCGAGATGGTGTCGCACCGCTCCATCCAGAAGCTGCTGGTGGTGAACGCCTCGGCCCAGGGCGAGACCATCGAGGACCAGATCGCCGGCTACGCCGCCACCAGCCCGGCCACGCACTGCCGCGGCGTGGTGCTTTCCAAGATCGACGAGGCCGTCAAGCTCGGCCCCGCTCTCGACGCGATGATCCGTCACCGCCTGAAGGTCCTCGCCGTGGCCAACGGACAGCGCGTGCCCGAGGACTGGCACCGGCTGTCGGCCAACGCCCTGGTGCAGCGCGCGCTCAAGGCCGCGCCGGCCGCCGCCTGGCGGCTGGACGCGCAGGAGGTGAGCCTCATCTTCGCCGGACTGCCCGCCGCGGCCCCGGCCGGGCTGAGCGCCTGATCGCCCCGCAGGTTCACGCCATGCCGGCCATGCCCGACTTCTACACCTCGTCGCGACCCATGCCGCTGGACCAGGCCGACGGTCTGAGGCGCCTGTTCGGCGGTCGCCGCCGCGCCGTGCTGCCGCTGGTGTCCAACCCGCACGTGGCCTTCGGCGGCGTGGTGCTCGACCGGCTCGCGCAGGCCCTGGCCGCGCAGGGCCGCCACGTGCTCGTGGTGGACGCCGCCACCGGCAGCCCGCCGCCGGCCGAACTGGCGGCGGTGGACCTGGCTCTGTGCATCGAGACCCTGGCGCCGCGCGTGGCCTATCTGGCTGCGGGCGGCCTGGCCACGGCCTACGTCGACACCCGCGGCTGCGCCGACGGCCTGATCGACGCCGTGCAGCGCGCGCACCCGTCCGCCGACGTCGTGATCCTGCACGCCGACGCCTCGGACCTGGTGCGCGTCTTCAAGCGCCGCACCGCCCGCCCGCTGCTGCTGGGGGCCGATCACCCCGAGAGCATCAAGCACGCCTACGCCGGCGCCAAGCTGCTGGCCACGCGCTGCGACCTGCTGACCTTCGACCTGGTGCTGGCCACATCGCCCCGTTCGCCCCGGGCCGCCGCGATCGTGCAGAGCGTGGCCGGCTGCGCCGAGGCCTTCCTCGGGGCGCTGATCGTGCACCACGCGCTCGTCGATCCGGCGGCCGCGGCTGCCGGCGACGACGTCGACGACGGACTCGCCCGGCTGCTGGCCGCGCAACTGGCGCTCGACGAGGGCGGCTTTGCGCCGCTGCCGGCGTCGATCCCCGCATTCCCCTCCGCCGCCGGCCCGCGCCGAGCCGCCGGCCAACGCTAGAGGCCCCCGACCATGTACACCGCCAAGGGACAACTCGACTCCGGCGCGCTGCTCAAGCAGTACAGCCCGCTGGTGCGCCGCCTCGCGCACCAGATGATCGCCAAGCTGCCGGCCAACGTGGAGCTCGACGACCTGATCCAGGTCGGCATGATCGGCCTCAACGACGCGCTGTCGCGCTTCGACGCCAGCCAGGGCGTGCAGTTCGAGACCTTCGCCACCCAGCGCATCCGCGGTGCCATGCTCGACGAGCTGCGCGGCAACGACTGGATGAGCCGCGGCGACCGCCGCCACCAGCGCAGCATCGAGGCCGCCGTGCACAAGCTGGAGCAGCGCTTCGGCCGCGCACCCAGCGAGAGCGAGATCGCGCGCGAGATGGGCCTGAGCCTGCAGGACTACCAGGAGCTCCTGGGCAAGGTCCGCGGCACGCAGCTGATCTACCTCGAGGACATGGGCGGCGACGACGGCGACGACGACTACCTCGACCGCCACGTCATCGACGAGGACGCGAACCCCATTGCCCGGCTGCAGGACCAGCGCATGCGCCAGGCCCTGGTCGACGCCATCAAGAACCTGCCCGAGCGCGAGCAATACGTGATGAGCATGTACTACGAGCACGACATGAACCTGAAGGAGATCGCCGCCGTGCTGGGCGTGACCGAGAGCCGGGTGTGCCAGCTGCACAGCCAGAGCATCGCCCGGTTGCGCACCAAGCTCCGAGAGTGGTGACCATGCCGCGGCTCGCCCTGTTCCGGCGGGAAGCCGCCACCGTTGCTGCCGATTCCGCTGCCGGCCTGCCGCGCGACGGGCGCCACCTCGTGGAGACGCTGGCGCCCAAGGCCTCGCAGCTGGGCCGCGAGGCGGCCGAGGTGCGCGGCGCCATCGAGGACACCCAGAAGACCGCCGCCGCCCAGGCCGGCGCCACCCAGGAGCTGGCCAAGCAGCTGCAGGACGTGGTACGTGCGCAGCAGGCCATCGCCGACGAGGTGGCCGCCGGCCTGCGCGCCGTGGCCCAGGTGGGCGACGCGGTGCACGGCGTGGGGGGCGAGGTCGGCGCCGTCGTGCAGACCCTGCATCAAGTCAGCGACGCGGCGCAGCAGATCACGCAGATCGCGCTGCAGACCCGGCTCGTGGCCTTCAACGCCAGCGTCGAGGCCAAGCGGGCCGGCGAGGCCGGGCGCGGCTTCGGCGTCGTCGCCGACGCCGTCAAGGACCTCGCGGCCCAGGTCGAGGTCTCGTCCAAGGCCATCATGGGCACGGTGCAGCAGCTCGACGCCCGCATCGGCGCGCTGGCGCGCGAGGTCAGCCGCGACGGCAGCGAGCCCGGCGCCGTGCACCGAGCGCTGCAGCAGGTGGACGCCGGCGTGCGCCGCATCGAGGCCGCCAGCCGCGACAGCCAGGCGGTCTGCGAGGGCCTGGAAGGCCAGATGGGCCGCATCGTGTCGGAGATGGGCCGTACGAACCAGGTGCTGGGCAGCGCGCTGCACCGCACCGAGGCCTTCCTGACGATCTCCGAGCAGCTGCTGGAGGCGGTGGCCGAGAGCGGCTTCGAGACCGAGGACACGCCCTGCATCCGCGCCGCGCAGCAGGCCGCCAGCCAGATCGCGCGGCTGCTCGAGGACGCCCTGCGCACCGGCATCATCGGCGAGTCCGACCTGTTCGACGAGCGCTACCAGCCCGTGACCGGCACCAACCCGCCCCAGGTGACGACGCGCTTCGTGGCGCTGGCCGAACGACTGTTCCCGCAGGTGCAGGAGAAGCTGCTGGAGCTGTCCGACAAGGTGGTGTTCGGCATCGCGGTGGACCGCAACGGCTACATCCCCTGCCACAACGCCCGCTACAACCAGCCGCAGCGCCCGGGCGACGTCGCCTGGAACACGGCCAACAGCCGCAACCGACGCATCTTCAACGACCGCACCGGCCTGGCCTCGGCGCGCAACCAGCGGCCCTTCCTGCTGCAGACCTACCGCCGCGACATGGGCGGCGGCAACTTCGTCGTCATGAAGGAGGCCGCGGCGCCCATCGTCGTCAACGGCCGCCACTGGGGTGGGATGAGGCTGGCGTACCGCTTCTAGCCGCGCCTAGAGTCCGCTGCCACGCGGCCCGCTGGCCCGGCTGGTGGGCGGCGTTTGCGAGGCGATCGCGGGTCCCAGGGGGGAGCCGACCGCGCCGCCGCCGGCGGCAGCGGCCGAGCCCTGGCGCGGGCGCTGGGCGGTTCTCCGGCCCCCTCGCCGACGCCTTCGGTGACCTGAGCCTGGGCCTGAGCGTCGACGTGCTGCCGGCCGCCCCGTGTTCGTGTTCCAGCCCGTTGTCTGCCTGGCCAGCACCTCCGACGACGAGCGCGAGTCGCGCGTCCCCCGCAGCCGCTGCCGAAGGATTCGGTGACGGTCGCGCAAACCGACATGCTGGAAGTGATCACCGAATGGGGCATCGTCTACCCCTTCGGAAAGGCCCGCGCGAGCGCGCGCTCGTGCTCATCGACGTGGCGCACCCGAAGTTCCGCGCCGAGCTGATCGAGGCCGCCCGACGCCTGCGCTACGGGGGAGGCGACGACACGACGGGCAATACGCCACATCGGCCGCGGTGGCGCTGCGCGCCGCAGGGTCAGGCCGTCAGGGAGCCGCCGCCGAGGCGCTCGGACGCGCCTTGCCATGCATGCGGTGACGACGGCGCGCAGCCCGGGATCAGCGCGTCGATGCCGCGGTCGATCGAGGCGGTTGCGTGCGACGCAAACGCAGCGGAGCAGGCCGTCTCGCCTTTTGGCGCTGAGCGAGGATCAGCTCAGTCGAAACTGCCCGATCCGGTAGGCCAGGTTCTGGCCCTGGGCATGAAGATCCTTCGAGGCCTCAGCCAACTGCTGAACGCGCTGAAGGCCCAGCTCGGCGTCGCTGCGGATGAGCTGCAACTGCTCGAGGATGCGGTTGGATTCGGTTCGTCCCTGGTGCGACAGGTTGGCGACGTCGTCCATGGCGACGTGGATGTCGTCGACATGCCGGTCGGCTCTGGAAAGGGCTTCGCCCGTTTCGTCCACCAGCAAGCGGCTGAGTTCGATGTCGTCGGCGGATCGTCCGACGATTTCCGCGATTCGGCGGACCGAATCGGCACCCCGGGCGGCCAGGCTCCGCACCTCGTGCGCCACAACCGCGAAGCCGCGTCCGGCGTCGCCCGCCTTGCCTGCTTCCACGGCCGCGTTCAGGGCGAGCATGTTGGTCCGGAATGCGATGCTGTCGATCAGGCGCACGATCTCGCCGATCTCGGCGCTGTTGGTGCGCAGCGAGGCCATGCGGTCACGCAGTCGCTGCATCTGCTTTCGGTTGCGGGCGCTCTCCAGCCTGAGTGCCTGCACCAGTGCCACGACGTTCTCCACCTGATGCCCGCAGGCAGCCAGCTGCTCGGCGTTGCTCTGCACGCCCTCGAACACGTTGTTCACAGCCTGTGTCGTGGCTTGATTCCGCTCGGCGATGTCACGGTTGCCGCCTGCAACTACCTCCGAGGCCTGCTTCACCGCCCCGACTCCCTGCCTGACCGATCCCATCAGGTCGGAGAGCCTCGTCAGGGCTGCGGACATGCTGTTCATGGTGGTGGCAACTTCGTCTCGGCCCAAGGGGTTGAGCTTCGCACTCAAGTCGCCGTCTGCCATTCGGCGGGCCTGCTGCTGAAGCTGTCGTACACCACCTGACATCACCAGGAAGAAGCAGTAGGTCAAGTAGCCCGAGAGAAGGATCGCCGCCATGAGCGCGACGCACACGCGGACACGCATCGCCTCTGCGTCGGACTGCTGACGTCGCAGCTGCTCGGTCACATGCCCAGCCAGAGTCTCGCGCAGCTGGCTCACGTCGGCACGGGCCTCTCGATAGGCCAGGCGTATCGCCGAAGGGTCGGGGCTCGCACCAAGCACCATCACGTCGCGTTGGACGATGGCTGCAAAGTCCCGAACGGACTTGACCTTCTGCGCCACGCTGCCCTGGAAAACCGAGACGTGTCGACGCACCTGCTGTTCCAGCCTGAGAACGTCGGCGAGCGCCATGGCCTGGCGCTGCACGAGCGCATGCCGCTCAAGCTCTCCGCCTCGGCCGCTGGCCACCCCCCCATGCGCCGTACGATGAAGCGTCTCGATGGCTGTCTGCAGCGAGGGCAGCACATCTGCCGCCAGCTCGCTGGTCGCCTGAAGACGCCCATCGTCATTCGACAGCAGCCCCGAGCTGAAGACGGCTTGGATGCGCAGATCCTGAAGTGCCGACAGCGCTGCCTGCAGCATGGGTTGGTTGCTGGAGAGGAGGTCGGCTGGCGCGGCGATGGCCCGTTCTATGTCAACCCGTCCGCGTTCCCAGGCTTCATGCGTGTCGAGGCCCCGATCCAGTGCGTGAAGGTGTGCGCTCCTGAGCGCAGCATAGGCGCTGTCGCGTGCGTCGGGCGGCCGCGGCTCTCCAGGCTCGAGCGCCGCGGCCGGCGCAACCAGCTCGGCCTGCAGCCCAAGGGACGCGAGGGCCAGCTCCATGCCCGCAAGGCGCTGGCCGTTGAGCCGAACGTCCTGGCTCTGGCCGAGAACCACGTAGCCGCCCAAAGGCAACATCGGCGCCGCCAGGATGCCCATGACCAGCAACACCTTCGTGCGGATCGTGAACTGCCGAAGACAGCGAACGCCCGGCGACCAGACGCCGTGATAGCTGAAGTACTTGCGGAGCTTGTCCAGACCGGCTGCTGCCGGTGTGAACATGCTGAGTCGCAGATTCAGGGCGATCGGGTGCATCGGGCGTCCTCGGTTCGAGTAGCGGTTAGCCGACTGGTTCTCTTGCCGGGGGTCGACCTCTTCATCGCGCCTCCAGTCTGCTGCGGGTCGAAGCGACCGTACAGCCCGGCCGCGCCTGGCGTCGCAGCGGCGTTGTGCAGCGGCGCGACGATGCGCTTCGTCGCGACATTCATGCCGGAGCCTGCCGACAGACGCAGACGCCGCCTCATGCCGCACTCTCGCGCAGACGCTCGCCGCACACGGCCACAGGCTGGGTCATCCGATTCGCCAGGTTCATGAACTCGCAGCCCTAGCGAGATCCGGGGTGGATTGCCACGGAGAGGCGGACATGGTCCTTGACGAAGCACTTGCTGCCGACGTCGGCCAAGTCGCTCGTGTCGTGACCCGTTTGTCCCGGTTCCGCACCATGCGCCATGCATCTGCGGTGGAGGGCTTGGACGGCGAAGTGCGAGTCGGTGTCGACGAACGGGCCATGCTTGTCGCTGGTAAGGAGAGGGCACCGGTCAGCAGCAGTGTGGCGAGGGAGGAAGGCTCATTCATGGAAAACACCAGACGCGGCAGCGGTCTGTGAATTCCGGCGCATCAAGCTTCAAGGTGGTATCGGCCACTTTCGCGGTACTCTTGAGGCTGACCCCGCGATTGCGGGTTGGTGGCATGCTGCATCGCCCGCAGGTTCATCGATGACGCCCAGACGCGCGCCGGGCTTGCCGCTGGAAGACGGCTTCTCCGAGAAGTCGGGAGGATCCGTTCGTCCGCGCCGTCTCGTCCGGCATTCACGCCGCGGCGTGGGCAGGCTGGTGGGGGTGGTGCTCGCTCTGGGTCGTGCGCTCGGTCAGCGGCTGGGCTGCCAGGTCGGTCGCTTCGCCCCTGTAGACGCCGCATCCAAGCAGCGTATCTTCGTCCAGCTGAACGATCCAGCTTTCCTTCGGCCTGGGAAGCTGCGTGATTGGGTCGATGGCGGTGCTCTGGACCCAGCCGCCGCCGGCCTCGGCCGCAGACCAGGCTGACTGCAGGAACCCCGCGTCCTGTCCCTTCGTGGTGCTGTACAACTGCCCCACGTTGTCCGGCTCCGCGCCAAAGGCGACGTAGCGACCGTCGCGGCCCAAGGCGAACACGTACAGATCGCGGTCCATGAAGGCCCCTGAGGGGTCATGAAAGTCGGCGACAGCCTTCTCCAGACCCACGGCCTTCACGTGGGCTAGCGCGCGCTCGACCAGGCCCAGCGCCTCATCCGCCGAGCCCTGGCGGAGGCGCATCGATGACACGGCATCGCGCAGCCGATCTGCCCGGGTGACCAGCACGTGCGAAGCGGTGGCCGACTGCTCCACCAGCTTCGCGTTCTCACGCGTGATCGCGTCCAGACTGCCCACCGCATGAGTCACCTGTTGCAGATCCTGGCTGTGCTGAGTGCTGTGGTCGGAGATGCTGCGCAGCGCGCCCGAGATGTCGCGGACCCCTCGCACCACCCCGTCCAGGCTGCTGCTGGCGGCATTCAGTCTCTCGGTCGACAGCTGCGCCTGGGCGCCGGTGTCGCCGATCAGCACGCGGATCTCCTCGGCCGACTCGGCGCAACGCTGCGCCAGTTGGCGAACCTCGGTGGCCACGACGGCAAACCCGCGGCCGGTCTCGCCTGCGCGCGAGGCCTCGATGGCCGCGTTGAGCGAGAGCATGCTTGTCTGGAACGCGACTTCATCGATCACCCGGACCATCTCGGATACCCGCTCGACGGCCTGCTGCAGCTGGTGCATCGAGTTCACCGTCTCCTGCATCGCCAAGTGTCCCTTCTCGGCCTGGCCTGTCAGGCTCTGAGCGAGCTTGTCAAGCTCTTGCGCGGCCTCGGCATTGCGCGCCATGTCGACAGACAGGCTGCTGATTGCCGCGATCGAACTGCGCAGACTGCCGGCCTGTTCGTCGGTGCGGCCGGCCAGGCGAGTGCTGCCGACGCTGACCTCCTGCCCGGTCAGATTGACGAAGCTGGCGCTGTTGCGAATCTCGGCCACCATGATCGACAGCCGCGCGCTCATGGATTCGACGACGCGGCCGATCTCGGCCAGCTCGTCGTGCCCGGAAACCCGCAGCGGGTGGGCGAGGTTCCCGGCCGCGATGGCTGCGGTGCCCCTGTGCAAGCGGTTCAGCGAGCGGCGCATGCTCACGACAGTGGCCGACATCAAGTAGCCGATCGCCAACAGCACGGCGAGAATGCCGGCCGCGCGGGTGGCCAGCTCGAGCCAAAGCTGGCGCTCTTTGTCGGCGATGCGTTCCTGCAACCGCAGGATCAGGTCACGCTGGAGCGCATGGACGAGCGCAAGGGCGTGCGTGCCTCGTTCGCGAAATCGATCGGCGTCCCCGACACCGTCCGCCGTGCCGAAACTCGCTTCCACCTCGCGCATGAACTGTTCCAAGGCCACACGGGCGGGCTCGGCCGAACCCGGTGCCTCACCGCCATGTCGTGCCAGAGCCTCCAGGCGATCGTTCAGGCCAAGCTGCAGCCGTGCTGCAAGCTGGCCCAGGGACAGCACCTCGGCCAGCTCAGTGGGGTTCCTGCTCTGCGCTGTATGCGCAGCGCCACCGAGCGCCAGGGTCTTGGCAAGGGCCTCGGAAAGCGGCGGGTCGACGCTGACCAGCAGATCGATCATCTCGAAGGCGACGGCGTCTCCGTTGAAGAGCAGGCCCGAGACCTCTGCCACCCGCCGCATCTGACGCAGCACGAAGTCCAGCAGCTCCGACTGCGCGGCGAACCCGGTCTCGGTACCCCGTGTGCTGGCCTGCAACCGTTCTTGCAGCGGGTGCCAGGAGTCCAGCGCCGGGGCCAACGAGCCGAGGGCCATCGCCCTTTCCAGTGCCGGCAGCGCCTCGTCCACATTGCGCCGGCTGGTGGCCAGTGAGTGCGCCTGTGCTGGTCCGGGCGCGCTCGCCTTGTCGATCAATAACGCACGCTGCAGCTGCAGTTCGGGCACCACCCGGACGAGCCGCTCCAGCGCCTGCAGGCCTGCGCTCTGGCGCTGCCCTGCTTGGAGCTCGCGCCAGAGGTCATGCATGCTGATTGCCCCAAGCAACAGCAGCGGAGCCACCACCAGCACGCCCAGCAGCGCAAGCTTGCCGTGCAGCCGCAGGCGGCACATCAGCCGCTCGCCTGGGGCCAGTGCCTGCATCAACCGGGCGTAGGCCCAGTGGGTTTGGCGAGTGCGGTTTCGTTCGTTCATGGCGGCACTGACGGTGGGACGTCGAAGGTCGATGTTGGACCGAAGGCCATCCCGGCGTGTGCCCGAGAAGCGGCCGTCAGCCTGTGCTGTTCGGGGCGCCGAGACGGCTCAAGCGGCTGTGGCGGCATGGCCAACCCTTTGCAGCCAGTCCGGCACCGCGTGCAGCGGCACCACATCGGCGGCTGCGCCCAGCCTGATGGCCTCTCGAGGCATGCCGAAGACCACGGAGCTGGCCTCATCCTGCGCCGCCGTGCGGGCTCCTGCCTTCCGAAGCTCGAGCAGGCCGCGCGCGCCATCGTCGCCCATGCCGGTGAGCAGCACCGCGGCGGCATTGCCGCCCGCATGCTGCGCCACGCTCCGGAACAGAACGTCGACACTCGGCTTGTGACGATTGACCAGCGGGCCGTCGCTCACGGTAACCAGGTACTGCGCGCCGCTGCGCACGAGCTGCATGTGACGCCCGCCCGGGGAGATGAGCACGCGCCCGGGGATCACGCGGTCGCCGTCGCGAGCCTCGCGCACTTCGAGCGCGCAAACGCTGTTCAGTCGTCCAGCGAAGGCGGCAGTGAACGACTCCGGCATGTGCTGCACGATCACGATCCCCGGCGTTGTGCGCGGCAGGCCGGTCAGCACGGTCTCGATGGCCTGCACGCCGCCTGTGGAACTCCCGATGGCCAGTACGCGGTCGGTGGTCTCGGTCATCGCGTGGGATACGGCCTGAGATGGTTCGGCTGGGCGCGCCATCACGCTGCCGGCAGTTGCTGCGCCCGTCGCGGGCAATCGAAGCCTTCGCACATTGGCCAGCGCCGCCTCACGCACTGCCGTGATCAGGCCGTTGCTCGGATCGCCGAGGAAGTCGCGCAAACCGATCTTGGGCTTGGTGACACAGCCGACGGCGCCCTCGGCCAGCGCCTGTATGGTGGTTGCAGCGCCAGCAGCGGTGAGCGTGGAGCACATCACGACCGGAGTCGGTCGTTCGCTCATGACCTTGCGAAGGAAGCTCAGGCCATCCATGCGTGGCATTTCCACGTCAAGCACGATGACATCGGGCCAGCGCGCCTCCATCTTGGGCCAGGCAAACAGGGGATCGCTCGCGGTTGCGATGACTTCGATTCCTGCGGAGGCGAGCAACTCTGCCAGGTGCTTTCGCACCACGGCGGAGTCATCAATCAGGATCACTCCTATGCGACGTTCGGTCATGCCTTGCTCCTGGCGAGGCTGGCCTGAAGATGGTGTTGGGGAGCCGCGCCATCGCCCCGCCGCATGCTGACCTCTCCGGTGGCCAGAGTCAGGACCACGGTGCGTGGGACGTCCTCGCCGACGTCTACTCCCTGAATCTGGAAGCCGTAGCGGTCGACGAGATCGAAGCCCTGCTCGATGTTTCGCGCGCCCACGTTGAACTTCAGTGCGCCGCCTTCCGGCATGGTGTCGGCCCCCCCGTACAAATGGGCATGGAATTCGGCAGGCGCGCTGCGCGCGGCGCGCAGCATGTTCACCAGCGCCTCGAGCGCCTCGTCGCCGTACCGGCCGTCGAGCGGTTCGTCACCCTTGCGTTGGCGCGAGGGCAAAAGGAAGTGGCACATGCCGCCCAGGCGGCGCTCCGGGTGCCACAGGGTTACGGCCAGGCACGAGCCGAGCAAGGTGCGCAAGGTGGCTGCATGGCCGCCGAAGTGCAGTTGGCCAGGCATCAGCGTCAGGTGCTCCCCCGGGCGAGCCGGAACCTGCGAACGCATCGCGGATGCGCTCACTGTGGAGTCCGTGCGGACGCCGCCGCGCGCCACGCGCTCGGAGGCACTGCGCTCGGCCGCGAGTGCCATACGCATCGCCAGCGTCATTCGCTCAGGCACGGACATGGATCGCGGTCGCCAACGCCCGTACCGGCAAGTTCAGCGTCGACAACGACTCCGCATGCCCGGTGTAGAGCACACCGTCGGGCTTGAGCTGCTGCAGCACGCGACGCACGATCCGCGACTTGGCCTCGTTGTCGAAGTAGATCAGGACGTTGCGCAGGAATATCACGTCGAACATGGGCAGCTGCGGCAGCTCAGCCATCAGGTTGCCCGGCAGGAAGCGCACGCGCTGTCTCAGGGCTTTGCTCACGAGCAGGTCGCCTTTGTGGGCTCCGTGGCCCTTGAGGCAGAAGCGTCGCAGGTAATCAGCCGGCACCAGACGGGCTCGCTCCATCGGGTAGAGCCCGCGGCGCGCGCTCTCCACCATGGCCGTGGACAGGTCGGTGCCCCACACCTGCCACGGACCGTCGCCCAGCTGGTCGGCCAGCAGCATCGCAATGCTGTACGCCTCTTCTCCGCTGGAGCTGGCGGCGCTCCACACGCTGAACTCTCCGCCGTCGGCAGCCCGGTGCGACTGCAGCCTCTCGGCCAGGTCGTTGAAGTGCTGCGGCTCGCGGAAGAAGTAGGTCTCGTTGGTGGTCAGGCGGTCGATGACGCGGGTCATCTCGGCAGCTGGGGCGTTGCCACTCACGAGGCGATCGACATAGGCCTCGAGGTCGACCACCCCGTGCTCCTGAGCCAGCCGGTGCAGTCGACCGGCCACCAGGGCTTCCTTGTTGTCGCCAAGGCGGATGCCCGATGCCTCGTGGAACAGCTGTGTGACGGCCTCGAAGGCTTTGCGCGACAACAAGGTCATGCGAATCCCTCAGTGCGCGCGCCACGCTGCGATGGCGCTGGACAGTTCGTGAGCGGACAGCACCTGCTGCAGCGCCAGCACGCCGATCAGCTGGCCGCCCGAGCGGGTGATCCCCCTCAGGAAGCCCGGTGCGATGCGCGTGCCCAGAGCCGGCGCCGGCTCGATCTCGTGCGCCGCGCGGTCGAAGACCTCGTACACCGCGTCGACCAGCAGCCCCACGGTCACGGACTGGCCCGGGCTCTCCGAGTTGCTGCCATCTGCGTTGGCCTGCGCAGCGTCCGTGGCATCGACAACCACGATGCACGAGCGGCGCCCGGTCACCGTTGCGGGTCGGCCCAGCCGCGCCGACAAGTCGATCACGGGCACCACGGCGCCACGCAGGTTCATCACGCCACGCACGAAATCGGGCGTGCGCGGCAGCGGGGTGAGGCGTGCGACCTGAAGGATCTCGCGCACGTCGTCGATCGAGACGGCCAGGGCTTCGTCGCCCACCGACATGCGCAACAGCGACAGCGGCGCTTCGGCGTCGCAGCCGGTGCCGACCGCAAGGGTTGGGGCCGACAGGGTGTTCAGGGATTCGAGCATGGCGTTCAGCGGTGTGCAGGGCGTTTCGATGCCCGGGGTTGGCTCAGAATCGTCCGAAGGAAGCCTCGTCGACTGCGTCCTCGGTCACGGCTGGCGCGGGTCGCGCGGCGGTCTTTGACGCCTGGCCGAAGCGCAGAGCGCCCGCGGCGGATGGCGCCGCCCGCGTCGCGCGCGGCTTGGCTGCTCCACCTCGCGCGGCAGCAGTCGGGACCTCGCTGCCGTCGTCCGCGAGGCGGAAGAAGCCCATCAACTCCTGCAGCTGCTCGGCCTGGGCCGAGAGCTCTTCGGCCGTGGCGCTCAGCTCCTCGCTCGCGCTGGCGGTCTGCTGCGTGGCGCTGCTCAGCTGGTTCATGGCGCCCGTGATCTGCCCGACGCCGTCGCTCTGCTCGCCGCTGGCGGCTGCGATCTCCTGCACCAGTTCGCTGGTCTTCTGGATGCTGGGCACCATGCCCGACAGCAGCGTGCCGGCCTTCTCGGCGAGTCCCACGCTGTGCGTGGCCAGACTGCCGATCTCCTGCGCGGCCACCTGGCTGCGTTCGGCGAGCTTGCGCACCTCGGCGGCCACGACAGCGAAGCCCTTTCCATGCTCGCCGGCACGCGCGGCCTCGATGGCTGCGTTCAGCGCCAGCAGGTTGGTCTGGTAGGCGATGTCGTCGATGATGCCGATCTTGGTGGCGATCGACTTCATGGCCTCCACCGTCTCTCCGACGGCGGTGCCACCGTCGGCCGCCTCCTTGGCGGCCTTGGTTGCGATGCCGTCGGTGACATTGGCGCTCTCGGCGTTGCCCTTGACGCTGGCGCTGATCTCCTGCAGCGAGGCCGTGGTTTCTTCCACGCTGGCGGCCTGCTGGCTGGCACCGTGGCTCAGGCTCTGGCTGGTCTGGCTGACCTGGCCGCTGGCGGCGCTGAGCTGGTTGGCAGCGTTGCGCACCTGGCGGATGGTGCCGCTGACGGTGTCGATGAGCTGGTTGAACTTGCCGCAGAGGTCGGCGTGGAAGGCGTCCTTGCCTTCCAGCGCGATGCGGCGGGTGAAGTCGCCCTGCGTGGCACCGTCCACCGCTGCGCCGATGTCCGCCGCCACCTGACTGGCGGCCCGGGCGCCCGCCTCGGTAGCCGCCAAGCGCTCGGCATCCTCGGTCCGGCGCTGGCGCAACTGGCCCTGCATGTCGCTCAGGCGCTGCAGGAGCTGCGCCGCCTCGTCACGGCCGTTCGTGGCGATCGCGAACTCCAGGTTGCCCTCGCCCACCGCGTTGGCCGCCTCCACGGCGTGGCCCAGCGGCTTGGTGACCGAGCGCGAGATGGCAAAGCCCAGCCCCACCGAGACGAGGCCCAGCCCACCGAGAAGTGCCAGCAGGAGGTTTCGCGCCTGCTGCGTTGTCGCGATGCGGTCGACAAGCTTGGTTTCCAGTGCAGTGGCCGTCTCGTCGAACAGCTTGTATTGCGCATCCACGGCCTGCGTGCCGGCGCGGAAGTAGTCCTGCGCACTCAAGGTCGGCTTGTTGCCTGACAGCAGTTCCTTCTCGACGAGCTTGAAGAAGCGGTCGGATTCCGCCGCCGCTGTCGCCATGGCGGTCAACTGGGGCTTGAGCGCCGGATCGATGACGATGGCCTTGTCGATCTGCGCGATCGCCCTCGAGCGAAGGTACTGGGCCTGCTCGGCGAACATCGCCAGACGAGCCCGATCGGTGCTGGTGATCTCCTTGGCCGACAGCAGCTGAGCGCCCAAGCCACGCGTCTTTGCCAGCACCTCGGCCAGGCGCGGCAGGTGGTCCACCATGGCCGTCATCAGGTAATAGGTGTCAGACACCGGGTCGAGCGACAGTCCCGATGCATCGGCCACCTGATCCATCAGCGTGATGTTGGCCTGTACCAAGGCCACGTGTGCTGCGTAGCTGTCAGCCGGCGTGACGCCGCGGGTGTCGACCTGCTGCTGCAGCTTCTCCCAGTCGGCCTTCAAGCCCTTGGCAGTGTCCACCGGCAGGGTGTAGGCCAGGTCGACCAGATGCTTGTTCAGGGACGCGAGTTCGGTGGTGACCTCGTTCGCGCGAACCTTGCGGTCGCCCTCGGAGGTCGCGTTGCCGCTCAGGACGATCCCCGAAAGCCCCCGGTGCGCCTGCAGGCTGCGCTGCAGCGCGATGGCGGAGCGGACGGGGTCGATGCCGGCGTCTTCACTCTTGGCGACGGCGATCTCGCCATTGCGGGCCTTGATCACGTGATAGGTGGGCAGGGCGGTCATGACCGCGCCGATGACGCCCAGCGTGGCGAACTTTTGCCACAGTTGCATGGAACGAAGGATGTGTTTCACGGCGGTCCTCTCTGGATTGCGCGTTGGGAGCGATAGGGGTTCGGGGCAAGGGCTGTACCGGCTCAGCCGTCCCGGACGGGGCAGGTCTCGATGGAAGGGATGGGCGTGGCGGAACGGGCTCGGGCGCCTGCAGGGCCGGACCGGGTGGCCGCGGCCATGAGGCCCCGCATGTCGAGCACGAGCGCCACGTCGCCCGAGCCCAGGATGGTGGAACCGGCCAGAGCCTCCAGCGGCTTGAAGATGCCCGCAAGGGGCTTGATCACGGTCTGGTGCTCGCCCAGCAGGCGATCGACGATGAGTCCGACGCGCACTGCGCCCTGGCGCACGACCACCAGGCTCCGGCGTCCTCGAACGGACTCAGTTGCGGCTGCTACGCCATAGAACAGTGCCAGGTCCAGGTATGGCAGCACTTCGCCTCGAAGGTCGAAGGTGCCTGCAACTCGGTCGGGGTGCTCTCGGCACTCGCGCGGCAGGTCGATGCACTCGCTCACCACGGACAGCGGCAACACGTAGTGCACGCCGCCCACCAGGGTGAGGAATCCGTCGATCATGGCCAGCGTCAGCGGAAGCCGGATCTGCGTCGTGACGCCTTTTCCCGCGGTGCTGGCAAGGCTGATCTGGCCTCGAAGCGCCTCGATGTTGCGCTTGACCACGTCCATGCCGACGCCGCGGCCAGAGATGTCGGTCACCTGGTCAGCGGTCGAAAAGCCTGGCGCAAAGATCAGTTGCCATACCTCGGGGTCTGACAGTACGGAACCTTCGGGCACCAGACCACGCTCGACCGCCTTCTTCAGGATGCGGTCGCGCGCCAGGCCGCGGCCGTCATCGCTCACCTCGATGACGATGCTGCCGGCCTCATGGTAGGCGTTCAGACCCAGCCGGCCATTGCGGGCCTTGCCGGCAGCGGTGCGCTCGTCCGGACCCTCGATGCCGTGGTCCAGGCTGTTGCGCACGAGATGCATCAGCGGGTCGCCGATGAGCTCGACCATGCTCTTGTCGAGTTCGGTGTCGCCCCCGGTGACGATCAGATCGATCTCCTTGCCCAACTGCTTGCTGATGTCGCGCACCACGCGCGTGAAGCGGCTGAAGGTCTCACCCACTGGCACCATGCGCAGGCTCAGCGCACCGTCCCGTGTGGCCTGCACCAAGTCGCTCACGCGCTGCGCTGCCTCCAGGAAGGTCGCGCTGCCCTCGGCGTTGGCCGCCATCTGCGCGCCGCTGCCGGCGATGACGAGTTCGCCGATCAGGTCGATGAGACGGTCGAGCTTGTCGGCGCGCACCCTGATGTGGCGAGCTTCATCACCGCGGCGCCCCGTGGCCGCACGGCGATCAGGGCTGCTGGTTCGACGCTCGGGCGTCTCTGGGGCGGGAGCGGCTGCTGCAGCCGCGCTGGCCGCTGGCCCCGCCGTCGGTGGGGCTTCGTTCGCATTCTGGTAAACACCCATGCGGAGCCACACGCTTCGCAATGCGTTGGCCGCTGCGACATCGTCGCCGCAGCGTTCGGCCAGCAAGGCCTCGTACTCGGGCACGCCGGCGTCCGGCGCCAGTATGGTCAGCGCACAGTCGTCGAGCGCGAACTCGAACACCCGCTCAATGTCCTGTCGGGTCCGTTCGGTCTGAAGGCGCAGCTCGAAGCCCAGATGGCAGGACTCGGCATCCATGGCCTCCAGCGACGGCACGGCGTCCGCCATGGTGTGGGCATGGGTCACGTGGCCCAGCGTGCCCAGATACCGGAGGAAGGCCAGCGGGTCGAGTCCGTTGCGCAGTGCGTCGGAGCCGAATCGCAGCGAGACGTGCCACAGGCCTGCGGTGGCGGTCTTGCCCGCGGATGCGTCGGCCTTCGCCGCGGGCTTGGCGTCGTCGGTGGCAGCTCCCGCATGAGCGGCAGCCTCGCCCTGGCCCAGCTCTTGTAGACGACGCCCCAGCGCGATGCTGCGCGCCTGCACCTCTGGGTCGCAGTTGCCGGTGCGCACTTCGTCGATCAAGGCCTCCATCTGGTCACGGCCCTCGAGCAGGGCAGCCGAGATGGCCTCGTTGACGGCCAAGTCGCCCGAGCGCAGCGCTTCCATCAGGGTCTCGACCTCGTGTGTGAAGGACACCACCGCGTCGCAGCCGAAGAGGCCTGCAGTGCCCTTGATGGTGTGCGCCGCTCTGAACGCTGCGTTCAGGTTCTCGGCGTTGCCGGGGTCGCTTTCCATCACCAGCAGTGCGGCCTCGAACTGCCGCAACATGTCGGCGGCTTCGTCCAGGAAGCCGGCCCGTGCAGCGGCGATCACCTCGGCGTCGTCGTCCATTCCCATTTCTTGCTCCTCAGGGCTTTGCAGGCTCGAGCAGGTCGCCCAGGCCGAAGATCGCCAGCGCTTCGCGCACCGGGGCGCTGGGTGCGTGCAGGGTCAGCGCGTCGCCGCGTTCGGCCAGGCTGCGTCGAGTGGCCAGCAGCAGCTGCACGCCGCTGCTGTCGAAGTCTGAAACGCCGCTAAGGTCCAGGGTCAGTGGTCCGGCGCAGCTCAGTGTTTCGATCAGCTTCCTGCGCGTCGCGGCGGCGAATGGAATGGTCATCTCGGGGCCGAAGGCCAGCAGGTTGGGTGTCGACATGGGTAGGCCCGGTTCAGCGGCACAGGCGCCGTACGGCGGTGACCAGTTGCATGGGTGTGCAGGGCTTGCGCAGCACGCCCTGGGCACCCAGCTCGCGTGCCGATTGCTTCACCGGCTCGCGTGTCTCGGTGGTCAGTATCAGCACGGGCGTGAACTTGTAGCGCGGGTGCACGCGCAGCCAGCGCAGGAATGACAACCCGTCCATGCGTGGCATTGACAGGTCGCTGACGATCAGGCCGAAGGGCTGGCCGTCGAGCTTGTCCATCGCGTCCTCGCCGTCGCAAGCTTCGACGACGTCGAATTCCTTGCGCTCGAGTGCTCCTCGCATGAGGGTACGCACGCTCTGCGAGTCGTCGATCAGCAGTATCGGATGTGCCATGTCTGGCCTCAGACGCAGAGCTTGTTGACGGCGTCAACCAGCTGGCTTGGCAGAAAGGGCTTGGTGAACCAAGCCCGGGCGCCAGCCGCCTTGCCCTCGGCCTTCTTGGATTCCTGACTCTCCGTGGTGAGCATGATCACTGGAGTGAACTTGTATGCGCCGGTTGTCTTGATGTGCCGCAGAAACGAGAGCCCGTCCATGTTGGGCATGTTCACGTCGCAGACGACCAGGTTCAGCTTGCGTCCGTCCAGCTTGGTCACGGCGTCCTTGCCGTCCACAGCCTCGACGGTCTCATAGCCTGCCTTCTGGAGGGCGAGCTTGACGACGGTGCGAAAGCTGCCAGAGTCATCGACTATCAGTACGGTCTTGCTCATGGGAAGACTCCTCTCGGTCTTGATCAGAAGAACTCGACGCTCGCACCGCTGTTCACGTGCACATTGCCGTGATGGGTCGAGCGCTGTTCGTCCATGGTGTAGCTGGACTCCAGGGCCGCCAGCCACTCGGCCGCATCGGTCTGTGTGCAGCGGGGGTTCTCGGCGACCCATCGTGCGAAGCGCACCATGTCGCTGCCCACGATGCTCAGCATCTGCCCCACGCGGTCACCGAACTGGAAGTTGACGAAGGCAGTCTCGAGCTGCTCCCGCAGTTCGAGGCTGGTGTTGCGCAGCGACTGGTTGCCCGACAAAGAGTTGCCAAGTGAACCGAGCAGTGCGGCCAGCGCAGCGCGGGCGGATATGTCGATCTCCATGCGGAGTTCCGGCGCGCTCGTATCGGCCGCCTCGAAGGCCCGACGGGGGCCTGAGATGCTGCCCTGCAACTGCGCCACCACGCACTCGATTCGCTCGCCAGTCGCGACCATTTGACTGGCCAGCACGCGCAATTCGCCAGCCACGGCCAGGCTTCCGCTGTCGGTGCGGCCGACGTTCTGGCGATTGGCCTCGATCGAGGCATTGAACGCCACCAGCTTTGTGCTGCGGCCGATCTCGCGAGTCTGCTTCCCCAGTCGTTCCAGCTCGCCAATGGCGCCTGCAATTCGATGCAGTTCGGCGAGCATGGCGTCGCGCTCGTCGAAGGCTCGGCGGCTTGCCGCCGTCAACGCGTCCAGTGCACCCGACTCGCGGCGCACCGCTTGGTCAATCGCCCCAGGCTCGGCTCCGATCTGCATCGAGTCCAGCGTCTGGCCGAAGCTTTCCAAGACCCCGAACATGTGGCTGAACGAGTCAAGCAGTTGCTGCAGGCCGCCCGAGACGGCTTCTCGGGTCGCCTCCATCTGCCTCGCCCACACCGGGACAACCTCGCTGACCATGACTTCGGCGCCGACGCGACCGGTGGCGGAGGCGCGAGTAGCAGGGGCTGGAGCCGTAGCCGGTGCATCAACAGCCTGAGACGGATGCCTGTCTGCGCGTCGCTGCAGCAGCCACCAGCCTGCGATCGAGCTGGCGAATGCCGGCAATACGGACCACCCACCAGGCCACGCCAGCAGAGGACCTGCCGTCAGCAGAACCCATCCCAGCAGGGTTGTGAGGGGCCCGGCGGACAAGCTTGCACCGATTGGATGCGTTGTCTCGTGATTCATGTGTAGGCAGGGGCGGCGCCGCAACGGCACGCAGTGGGTTTCGTGGAATCGGCGGCACGAACTGGACAACTGGATTTCGGATGTGGCCGCTGGCGCTGGAGGGGCACAGTCCTGATGGGTGTGCAGTTGTCACGGGTCGTGCAGTCGCGCGGGCCGTCTGGGCCTGCTGACGCTGACTGACGTGGACACCCATCGAGTGGGGTGTGATGCTGGGCCGGGAGCAACCGGTCCGCGTCGTCAACGACGCCCAACGTTGGCCGCACACCGCGGCGATGCCTAGCCCAGGACCGAGGATGGTCGGGTCGCCTACTGCAAAGGCAAGTGGTTCCTGAAGCTGCCCCGATGCTGGAGCAGGAACGTGTTACGCCACCAGTGCGCTGCCGACGCGATCGCTGCCGATACTCGTGGACGAACCCTGCGGCGAGTACAGGGTCGCTGGCGCGCTGCGCGGGATCAACACCTCGATGGCGCGATCCAGCGAGGCGGTGGCACGCGCCAGCGCTTCGCGCTGCGCGGCGACCTGGCCGCCGGCCTGGGCCAGCCGACGACGCAACGGTGCCGGCACGGTGCCCTGGCTCGCGGCCAGCGTGAAATGATCGACCGCGGCGGCCAGCGCCACGTGGAGTTCGGCTGCGGCGGCATCGACCGCGACAGCGTCCTGGCGGTGCAGGGCGGTGCCCAGTGCCTGGAGCTGCTGCTCGACGGCCTCGAGGGGCCGCTCGAGCGCCGCCGCCCGCGCGGCGGCGTCGCCGAGGGAGTCGAATTCCTGCTGGCTGTGCCTCATGGCTGCGCGGGCCTGCTCAGCTGGGCTTGCGGCTCAGCAGTTCCTGCGCGTTGACGATCAGCTTGTCGGCAATCGCCTCGGGATTGACCTTGAACTGCCCGTCGCGGATGGCCTGCGCGATGCGCTCGACCTTGGCGTTGTCGAAGGTGGCGTCGCCCTCGGCTGCCTGCAGGCCCTGGGCCGCGTTGGACAGCTTCACCTGCGCGCTGGGCTCGGTCGAGGCGGGCTGCGGTGCGGCCTTGCGCTCGGTGGTGGCCGGGGCGGCGATGGTCTTGGGTTCGAGAGGACCGATCTTCATGATGGACTCCTGGCCGACGGCTCGTCAGGGTGACGGCGCCGGCAGATTGGCAGGTCTATCGGCAGCGCCGCTGGCGGACTTTAGGCGTTTGCTGCGGATTCTCGCCGAACCCCCCGGTTCGCGGGGGTGTTGCTCTCGGCCAGGACGGGTGCGGGCGCTCACAGCAGCACCTCGGCCTCGCGTTCGGCCACCGGCGTGGCGCTGAAGATGCGGCCGTTCCCGGCCTTCAGCCGCGCCGGGCGCCCCTCGTAACCGGGTGTCAGGGCCTGGGCTTCGGCCCGGATGGCAAAGCCCGATCCGCGGGCCGTGACCTGCACGGTGTCGCCGGCGCCGAACCACTGGCGGCTGCGCAGGTCGGCCTCGCGCAGGGGCTCGCCGGCGGCCAGCGGCCGCGCCAGCGTGCGGCCGGCGGGGTTGCCGGACAGCGGCAGCGGTGGCGTGGGCGCCGCGGCCCAGTCGACGACGCCGGGGCGCAGACGCCCCTCGGCCAGCGTGTCACCAGCGGCGTGGGGCTCCGCGGCCACCCAGGCCGGCGCCCACACCTGAACATGCACCGGCAGGCTGATGCGCCAGGTCGCGGGGCCGCTGGCGCAGCGCAGCAGCACGCGCGTGCGGCCCCAAGCCGGGGCGCCGGGGCTGGGCTGGGCCTGCACCTCACGGCACGGCGCCAGGCGCAGGCGGGCATCGGGCGCGGCCGGCAGGGCCACCACGCGGGCCTGGGGCGGCAGCGGCGTGCGCGCGTAGCTCCGCGCCAGTTCGGCCGCCATGGCGGCGGCCTGCTCCAGGGCGCCGACGGGCAGCCCGGCGGCCGCCGCGGCGGGCAGTGCCGCCAGCAGCGCCAGCACCGGCGCGCAGCGGCCGGCGCGGGCGCGCACGGCGACAGGTGCCGCGGCAGGCGCCGCGGGGCAGGCACGAAGGGCAGCTTCAGGCATGGGTGGGACTGTAGGCAGTCCGGGCTTGCGGCACCGCCCCGAAATGCCGGCGCTTGGTGCCGCTTATCGGGCCACGGGCCGGCGGCAGCCGTTCCAACAATGCCGCCACGAGATCGTCCTCGTGCGCATTCCCGAGCCGCCCAGGCTGCCGCCCATGATCAACCGCCTCACCGACGCCCTCGACTTCCACGGCCAGGCCCTGGTGCTGCGCGCCCAGCGGCAGCAGCTGATCGCCGGCAACATCGCCAACGCCGACACGCCCGGGTACCTGGCGCGCGACTTCGACTTCGCCTCGGCACTGCGCGCCGCGCGCGGCGGCGGCGGCGCGGGCGAGGGCATCGCCCGCGACATCCTGACGCCCGGCGGCCGCCCGCAGCCCACGCTGCGCTTCGTGCACCCGGCACAGACCAACCTCGACGGCAACAGCGTCGACATGGACCGGGAGCGCGCGAATTTCATGGACAACGCCCTGAAGTTCGACGCCACCCTGCGCTTCGTCAACGGCAACGTGCGCACCACGCTAGACGCCATGAAGAGCCCCAACTCGCCGTGACCCCCACGCCAGGAGACGACGCATGAGCATGCTCAAGATCTTCGACGTCGCCAGCAGCGCCATCAGCGCGCAGAGCCAGCGCCTGAACGTCGTGGCCTCCAACCTCAGCAACGCCGACACCGTGGCCGGCCCCGACGGTCAGGCCTACAAGGCGCGCCAGGTGGTGTTCCAGACCGCGCTGGTGGGCAGCCGCGACGCCTTCGTGCCCGCCACCGACGCCAGCGCCGGCGTGCGCGTGAGCACGATCACCGAGAACAGCGCTCCCGGCCGCCGCGTGCACGACCCGCGCCACCCCAGCGCCGACGCCGACGGCTACGTGACCTACAGCAACGTCAATCCCGTCGAGGAAATGGTGAACATGATCAGCGCCTCGCGCTCCTACCAGAGCAGCGTCGAGGTGATGAACACCGCGCGCAGCCTGCTGCAGAAGACGCTGCAGATGGGGCAGTCCTGATGAGCGCCGTCAACGCCGCCGTCGCGGGCGCCAACCCGTTCGCCGCGCTGCCGGGCGGCGGGGCCGCGACCCCCACTGCCAACGAGGCCGGTGGGGCCGACCGGTTCCTGAAGCTGCTGGTGACGCAGCTGCAGAACCAGGACCCGATGAATCCGATGGACAACGCGCAGATCACGAGCCAGATGGCGCAGATCAACACCGTCACCGGCATCGAGAAGCTCAACGGCACCGTCGACGGGCTGAACACCCAGTTCGCCCAGCTGCAGGCGCTGTCGGGCGCCTCGCTCGTGGGCCGCGACATCACCGTGCGCGGCAACAAGCTGCAGCTCGAAGGGGGCCGCGCCGCCGGCGGCTTCGAGCTCGCCCGCACCGCCGGCAGCGTGAAGGTGGAGGTGCTCAACGGCGCCGGCCGTGTCGTCGACACGATCAACCTGGGCACCCAGGACGCCGGGCGCCAAGGCTTTGCCTGGCGCCCCACCGCGCTGCCCGATGGCGCGTACAGCTTCCGCGTCGTCGCCGCCCAGGGCACGCAGGTGGTGCCGGCCACGCCGCTGATGCGCGACCGCGTCGAGGCGGTTCGCACCACCGGCAACACGCTCACGCTGGAGACCGCCGCCAGCGGCCTCGTCGCCTGGCGCGATGTGCAGGGCTTCAACTGAATTTCACTTCCACCGCGAACCGCAGGACACCGCCATGAGCTTCCAGCAAGGCCTCTCCGGACTCAACGCCACCAGCAAGAACCTGCAGGTGATCGGCAACAACATCGCCAACGCCAACACCTACGGCACCAAGGTGTCGCGGGCCGAGTTCAGCGACGTCTACGCCAACGCGCTCAACGGCGCCGGCGCCAACAGCGTGGGCATCGGCACGACCGTCTCCACCGTAGCGCAGCAGTTCACGCAAGGCACCATCAAGATCACCGACAACCCCATGGACCTCGCGATCAACGGCGCCGGCTTCTTTCAGGTCTCGGCGCCCGATTCCGCCATCAGCTACACCCGCAACGGCCAGTTCAAGGTCGACCGCGAGGGCTACATCGTCAACAACGGCGGGCAGCGCCTGATGGGATACGCCACCGACGGCCTCGGCGGCGTGCTGCCCGGCGTGTCGGCGGCGCTGCAGCTGCCCACGGGCGGCATCGCGCCGGCGGCGACCTCGGAGATCGGGCTCGAGTTCAACCTCGACTCGCGCTCGGTCGTCACGGCGCCGGGCGCAGGGCCGGCCATCGACTTCGGCGACGCGCGCACCTACAACAACGCCACCTCGATGACGGTGTACGACCTGCAGGGCCGCGAGGTGGCGCTGACGTACTACTTCCAGAAGAGCGGCGACAACGCCTGGAACGTGTTCGCCACCGCCAACGGCAACACCGTGGCCGGCACCGCCGCCGCGCCGCTGCCCGTGACGACGATGACCTTCGCGTTGGACGGCAGCGCGCCGACGGCGCCGACCGCCCCCGTGACCTTCGACATCCCGGCCACCACGCTGCCGGGTGGCGGCACCACCGAAGCCATCGACGACGTCGAGCTGAACCTGCTGTCGGCCACCCAGTTCGGCGCGTCCTTCGGCGTGACCGACGCGACTCAGGACGGCTATGCCGCCGGCCAGCTGACCGCCATCGTGGTGGAGAGCGACGGTGTCGTCACCGCGCGCTACAGCAACGGCCGCGCCCAGGCGGCGGGCCAGGTCGAGCTGGCCAACTTCCGCAACCCGCAGGGCCTGCAGCCGCTGGGCGACAACCGCTGGGGACGGACCAATGCCTCGGGCGAGGCGATCCTGGGCGTCCCGGGGCAGGGCAACCTGGGCGTCCTGCAGGACGGTGCTCTGGAGGAGAGCAACATCGACCTGACCGGCGAGCTGGTGAACATGATCGTCGCGCAGCGCATCTACCAGGCCAACGCGCAGACCATCAAGACGCAGGACCAGGTGCTGCAGACCCTGGTCAACCTGAGATAAGGCCCACCCCCGGAGCGGCTGACGTCGCTCCCACTCAAGGGGGCGCCGCCGGCTGCCCGGCAGAGCCGGTTGCGCGGCGGCCGCTTGACCCGGAGCTCAAATGGATCGACTCATCTACCTCTCGATGGCCGGGGCGAAGGCCACGCTGCAGCGGCAGGACACGTTGGCCAACAACCTGGCCAACGCCTCGACGACGGGCTTCCGCGCCGAGATGCAGGCCTTCCGCGCCGTGCCGGTGCGCGGCGAGGGCGCCACGACGCGCGCCTTCGTGCTGGAGAGCACCATCGGCCACGACACGCGGCCGGGCGCGATGCAGGCCACCGGGCGCAGCCTGGACGTCGCGATGCAGGGCAACGCCTGGCTGGCGGTGCAGGGCCTGGACGGCACCGAGGCCTACACCCGCGCCGGGGCGCTGGAGGTCAACGCCGAGGGCGTGATCGTCACACCGGCGGGGCTGCCGGTGCAGGGCGACGGCGGGCCCGTCACGGTGGGCCTGAACGCGCAGGTCGAGATCGCCGCCGACGGCACGATCACCAGCACCGTGGGCAAGGGGCGGCCGCAGCCGGTGGGACGGCTTAAGCTCGTCACGCCCGAGGCGCCGCTGGTGCGCGGCACCGACGGCCTGTTCCGGGCGCGCGACGGCGGCGAGCTGCCGGCCGACGCCACCGCGCGCTTGAGCAGCGGCATGCTCGAGGGCTCCAACGTGAGCCCGGTGGAGACGATGGTGGCGATGATCGCCGCGGCGCGCCAGTTCGAGCAGCAGATGAAGGCGCTGCAGGGCGCCGAGCAGCGCGAGCAGCAGGCGGTGCGGCTGCTGTCGCCCAGCGCCGGCTGAGTCGCGGCGCACGCTCGGGAACTGGCCCCCCACGGGGCCCTTTTTTTGCCCATGCCCGGCCTCAAGTCGGCCGGAAGATGCGAGTCATCGACAAGGCCCGAGGCGCCGCACCATGATTCGCTCGCTCTGGATCGCCAAGACCGGCATGGAAGGCCAGCAGACCAAGCTGGACGCCATCTCCAACAACCTCGCCAACGTGGGCACCAACGGCTTCAAGCGCGCCGGGGTGCAGTTCGAGGACCTGATGTACCAGAACCTGCGCGCCGCCGGCTCGGCCACGACCGAGCAGACGACGCTGCCCACCGGCCTGCAGGTGGGCCTGGGCGTGGGGGGGGGCGCGGCCCCCCGCCCCCGTGCGGAGGGCGCCCCGCCCCCCACCGGGCCCCCCG
>JBKDQY010000122.1:0-9447 GCA_046341655.1 Betaproteobacteria bacterium
CGGATGGCGCGCCGCTCGACCTGCGTGCTGCCGCAGGGCACGCAGATGATGATGCGCGGGCTCGGGCGCAGGACGGACCGCGGGTGGACCATCTTGATGAACTGCTTGAGCATCTGCTCGGTCACCGTGAAGTCGGCGATCACGCCGTCCTTCATGGGCCGGATGGCCTCGATGTTGCCGGGCACCTTGCCCAGCATGGCCTTGGCGTCCTTGCCGACGGCCTGGATGGTCTTCTTGCCGTTGGGGCCGCCCTCGTGGCGGATGGCCACGACGGAGGGCTCGTCGAGCACGATGCCCTTGCCGCGCACGTAGATCAGCGTGTTGGCGGTGCCGAGGTCGATGGCGAGGTCGGTCGAGAAATAACGGCGCAGGGAGGCGGCGAACATGGGCAGGGGGCGGAATTCGGGGCGGCCGGTGGCGGAGGGGCGTCGGGGGCCGGCGTCGGGGTGGCCGTTGGGTCACCGCTGGCGGCAGGGCGCGCGCTGTCGAGGGCTGCTGGAGGTGCTGCGGGATACCCCCGGCAGCGGTGAGCCAGGGGCCGTGGGCGGGGGCGGCGTTTCCCTGCGGTCGGGGACGTGCAGGTTGGCCGGAGATAATACCCGACCCCATGCATGCCCACGCCCCCGCGGCGCTGCTTTTTGCAGCAGGCCGCAGCGGCGCACGGCCCCCTTCCGATGTCCCTGACCCACTCCGACGTGAGCCGCATCGCGCACCTGGCGCGGCTCGAGATCTCCGCGGCCGAGGCCGAGCAGATGCTGGGCCAGCTCAACGGCTTCTTCGGCATCGTCGAGCAGATGGGCGCCGTCGACACCCACGCCGTCGAGCCGCTGTACACGCCGCTGTCGGCGGTGCAGGAGGTGGCGCTGCGGCTGCGCGACGATGCCGTCACCGAGCCGGCCTCCGAGGCCCGGCGCGGCGCCAACCAGGCCAGCGCGCCGGCCGTCGAGGCCGGGCTGTACCTCGTGCCGCGGGTGATCGAGTGAGCGGCGCCCTGCACACGCTCACCGTGGCCGAGCAGCTGCGCGGCCTGGCCGGGCGGCGCTTCTCGGCGCTGGAGCTGACCGAGGCGATGCTGGCGCGCACCCGCGCCCACGCCGGCCTGGGGGCCTTCCTGGCGCTGGACGAGGAACGCGCCTGCGAGCAGGCCCGGGCCGCCGACGCCGCGCGCGCCGCCGGCACGGCCGGGCCGCTGGCCGGCGTGCCCATCGGCCACAAGGACATCTTCGTCACCGACCACGCCCGCACCGGGCTGCCGTCGACGGCCGGCTCCAGGATGCTCGCCGGCTTCCGCAGCCCCTTCGACGCCACCGTGGTGGCGCGGCTGGCGGCGGCCGGCACGGTGACGCTCGGCAAGCTCAACTGCGACGAGTTCGCGATGGGCTCGGCCAACGAGAACTCGGCCTTCGGCCCCGTGCTCAACCCCTGGGACCGCTCGCGCGTGCCGGGGGGTTCATCGGGCGGCAGCGCGGCGGCCGTGGCGGCGCGGCTGGTGGCCGCGGCCACCGGCACCGACACCGGCGGCTCCATCCGGCAGCCGGCGGCCTTCTGCGGCATCACCGGCATCAAGCCCACCTACGGCGTGTGCAGCCGCTACGGCATGATCGCCTTCGCCTCCAGCCTCGACCAGGCCGGCCCGATGGCGCGCACCGCCGAGGACTGCGCGCTGCTGCTGGCCGCGATGGCCGGCTTCGACGAGCGCGACGCCACCAGCGCCGAGCGCGCGCCCGACGACTACGTGGCCGCGCTGACCCGCCCGCGCGAGGGCGCCCCGGCGGGCCGTCCGCTGCAGGGCCTGCGCAGCGGGCTGCCGAAGGAGTTCGTCCCGGCGGCGCTGGCCGAAGACGTCGGCCGGGCCGTGCGCGCCGCGCTGGCCGAGCTTGAGCGGCTCGGCGCCACGCTGGTGGACGTGAGCCTGCCGCGCACCGAACTCTCGATCCCCGTCTACTACATCATCGCCCCCGCCGAGGCGAGCTCCAACCTCAGCCGCTTCGACGGCGTCCGGTACGGCCACCGCGCGGCGCGTCACGGCGACCTGCTCGACCTCTACAAGAAGAGCCGCTCCGAGGGCTTCGGCCCCGAGGTCAAGCGCCGCATCATGATCGGCACCTACGTGCTCAGCCACGGCTACTACGACGCCTACTACCTGCAGGCGCAGAAGCTGCGCCGCATGATCGCCGACGACTTCGCGGCCTGCTTCCGCGACTGCGACCTCATCGCCGGCCCGGTGGCGCCGACGGTGGCCTGGCGCCTGGGCGAGCAGGCGGGCGACCCGCTGCGGGCCTACCTCGCCGACATCTTCACGCTGCCGGCCAGCCTGGCCGGGCTGCCGGGCATGAGCGTGCCCGCCGGCTTCGGCGCGGGCGGCCTGCCGGTGGGCCTGCAGCTCATCGGCCGCCACTTCGACGAAGGCACGCTGCTGCACGCCGCGCACGCGCTGCAGCAGGCGACCGACTTCCACCGGCTGGAGCCGCCGGGCTCGCAGGCCGGGCAGGAGCCCGCGCCGTGAGCGCCCCCGCCCTGATCCGCGGCTACGAGGTCGTCATCGGCCTGGAGACGCACGCGCAGCTCGCCACCGCCAGCAAGATCTTCAGCGGCGCCGCCACCGCCTTCGGCGCCGCGCCCAACACGCAGGCCTGTCCGGTGGACCTGGCCCTGCCGGGCACGCTGCCGGTGCTCAACCGCGGCGCGGTCGAGCGCGCCATCCGCTTCGGGCTGGCGGTGGGCGCGCACGTGGCGCCGCTGAGCATCTTCGCCCGCAAGAACTACTTCTACCCCGACCTGCCCAAGGGCTACCAGATCAGCCAGTACGAGGTCCCTGTGGTGCAGGGCGGCGAGGTCGCGTTCGTGCTCGACGGCCGGCCGCGCGCCGTGCGCCTGACGCGCGCGCACCTCGAGGAAGACGCCGGCAAGAGCCTGCACGAGGAGTTCCACCTGCCCGACGGCCGCCCGGCCACCGGCGTGGACCTCAACCGCGCCGGCACGCCGCTGCTGGAGATCGTCTCCGAGCCCGACATGCGCAGCAGCGCCGAGGCCGTGGAGTACGCCAAGGCGCTGCACGCGCTGGTGGTGTGGCTGGGCATCTGCGACGGCAACATGCAGGAGGGCAGCTTCCGCTGCGACGCCAACGTGTCCGTGCGCAAACCGGGACAGCCCTTCGGCACCCGGCGCGAGATCAAGAACCTCAACAGCTTCCGCTTCCTGCAGCAGGCCATCGACTTCGAGGTGCAGTGGCAGATCGACCGCGTCGAGGACGGCCTGCCCATCGAGCAGGCCACCGTGCTGTTCAATCCCGACACGGGCGAGACGCGCGCCATGCGCACCAAGGAAGACGCGCACGACTACCGCTACTTCCCCGACCCCGACCTGCCGCCGCTGGTGATCGCGCCCGAGTGGGTGGCGCGCGTGCGGGCGGCGATGCCGGAACTGCCGCGCGCGATGGCGGCGCGCTTCGAGCGCGAGGACAGCCTGCCCGCCTACGATGCAGCCATGATGACCCAGAGTCTGGCGTTCGCGCGCTACTACGAGGCGGCGCGCGACGCCGGGGCCCCGGCCAAGCTGGTGGCCAACTGGCTGATGGGCGAAGTCAGCAAGCGACTCAACACCGAGGGCCGCACGATCGACGCGGTGGCCTTGGCGCCGGCGCTGCTGGCGGCACTGATCGGCCGCGTCGTCGACGGCACGGTGTCGAACAACGGCGCGCGGCAGGTCTTCGAGTCGCTGTGGGCCGGCGAGAGCACCGACATCGATGCCCTCATCGCCGCCAAGGGCCTGAAGCAGATGAACGACAGCGCCGCACTCGAGGCCATCGTCGACGAGGTGCTGGCCCGGAACGAGAAGTCGGTGGCCGAGGTCCGCGCCGGCAAGGACAAGGCCTTCAACGCCCTGGTGGGCCAGGTGATGAAGGCCAGCCAGGGCAAGGCCAACCCGGCGCAGGCCGGCGAGCTGCTCAAGAAGAAGCTGGGCTGAGGCGAAAGCGAGCCGCCGCCCGCCCGCGCGGCCTCAGGGCCGGGCGGCCGCGCCGCCGCGCTCGGCCGGGGCCTGCGGCATGGGCACCGAGCCCGGTGGCGCGCCGGCCCACAGCCGCCGCAGGCGCTCGAGTTCGGCGTCGTAGAGGCGGTTGATGCGCTCGAGCTCGGCTTCCTGCGTGGCGCCGGAGGCCCGCTGCGCCTCGACCGAGGCGTCGTTGGCGTCGAGCGCGCCGCGCAGCTTGGGCGGCAGTGCCTTGCCGACGTAGAACTCGGCCTCGTCGAGCAAGGGCTTGCGCGCCGCCTGCAGTTCGCGCAGGCGCAGTTCGCTGGCGCGCATGGCCGCGCGCACGGGGTCGAGCGCGGCCTCGCGCGCCCGTTGGTGGGAGGCCTCGTCGGGAAAGCGCAGCAGCAGGTTGCGGTCGCGGCGCGCGGCGTCGGCGCTGGCGACCCTGGACTCGGCGGCAGCACGCTCGCGGGCCTCCTTGGCCGCGCGCTCCTCGGCGGTGAGCGTGGGCTGAAGGATGCCGCGCAGGGAGCCGTCGCGGTTGAGGATCTGCTGCTCCTTGTGCCGGCACTCGACGATGGGCCGGTCGGCCGTGAGGCGGCGGCCCCGGTCGTCGATGCAGGTGTAGATGCCCGTGCTCGGCGCGGGCTGCTGCGACGCGGCGACCGCGGGCCATGCGCCCGCCAAGCCGAACAGGAGCCCGATGACGGCCTGGCGCATGGCGATCAGTCCGCTGCCCGCACGCCGTAGCGCGCGCGGTAGGCCTCGACGGCGGCGGCGTGCTCGGCCAGCGAGGCATCGGCCCCGGCGCGCAGCCACTGCAGCAGGTCGGCCAGCGTGGCCACGGCCACCACCGGCAGGCCGAACTCGCGTTCCACGAACTGCACCGCGCTCCAGGGCGCATCGGCGCCGTCCTGCGTGGCGCGTTCCTGGCGGTCCAGCGCGATGGCCACGCCCGCGGGCACGGCGCCGGCGGCGCGGATCATGGCGATGGACTCGCGCACCGATGTGCCGGCCGAGATGACGTCGTCGATGATGAGCACGCGCCCGCGCACGGGTGCGCCGACCAGCGTGCCGCCCTCGCCGTGGTCCTTGGCTTCCTTGCGGGTGTAGGCGTAGGGCAGGTTGTGGCCGGCGCGCGCCATCTCCACCGCCACGGCCGAGGCCAGGGTGATGCCCTTGTAGGCCGGGCCGAACAGCATGTCGAAAGCCAGACGGCCGTCGGCGCGGGCCTGCAGCAGACGGCGTGAATAAAATGCCGCCAGGGTTCCGAGCTTGGCACCGTCGTCGAAGCCACCGGCATTGAAGAAGTACGGCGACAGCCGGCCGGCCTTGGTGCGGAACTCCCCGAAGCGCAGCACGCCCGCGCGCAAGGCGAAGGGCACGAACTCCTGTGCGATCGGATCCGGGGCGGTGAGGCTCATCGCGGGTCTAACGGCGGCCGTAGGAGAAATCTCTTGGCTTTCAGAGTGGTCACGCTCAACCTCAACGGCATCCGGTCGGCCGCCAGGAAGGGGTTCATGGCCTGGGCCGAAGCCGCGGCGGCGGATTGTATGGGCGTGCAGGAGGTCAAGGCGCAGGCCGGCGACGTGGCTGGGACGCTCGACCGCGTCGGGCGCTTGCAAGGCCACTTCCATTTTGCGCGCAAGAAGGGCTACTCGGGCGTCGGCCTGTACGTGAAGAAGTCACCCAGCGACGTGATCACGGGCTTCGGCTCGCCCGAGTTCGACGACGAGGGCCGCTGGGTCGAGGCGCGCTACGACACCCCCCGGCGCAGGTTCAGCGTCATCAGCTGCTACTTCCCCAGCGGCAGCAGCGGCGAGGACCGCCAGGCCGCCAAGTTCCGCTTCCTGGCGGCGATGTACCCCCACCTGATGCGGCTGAAGGCCGAGCGCGAGTTCATCCTCTTGGGCGACGTCAACATCGCCCACAAGGAGATCGACCTCCGCAACTGGAAGAGCAACCAGAAGAACAGCGGCTTCCTGCCCGAGGAGCGCGCCTGGCTGGACCGGCTCTTCGGCGAAGGCGGCCTCGTCGACGTGTTCCGCGCGCTCGACACCCGCCCCGAGCAGTACACGTGGTGGAGCAACCGCGGCCAGGCCTGGGACAAGAACGTGGGATGGCGGCTGGACTACCACTTCGCCACGCCCGCCGTGGCGGCCACCGCGAGGAAGGCCGCGATCTACCTCGACGAGCGCTTCTCCGACCACGCGCCCCTGACCATCGACTACGGCTGGGCGCCGTAGCCGGCCGCGCCGGCGCTCAGCCGGCCTGCGCGGCCAGCATCGCCGCCTGCACCTCGCCCAGCAGCGCCAGGCCCAGCTGCTGCGCCTCCACCGGATCGGGCCGCAGGCCCTGCAGCTCGGCCTCGACCTCCTCGCGGCGGCGCCGCGGCAGGGCGTCCAGGATGCGGTCGCGCACCGGCTCGCCGGCCAGCGAGGCCAGCAGCTTGGCCAGGTCCAGGCCGTCGCGGCGCGACAGCGCCGCGAACAGCGACCTGCCGTCGGCGAACTCGAGGTCGGTGACCTCGGTGAACTCCTGCGGCTGCTTGATGCGCCGCTCGGCAAAGTAGCGCCGGCCCTGGGTGTCGAGCAGGCGCAGGATCTCCTCGCGGCGGAAGGTGAAGACGTCGTCGGCGAAGTCGCCCGCCGCCAGCTTGCGCAGCAGCACCGTGCGGTCGACGTCCACCATCGAGGCGAACTCGTCCAGGCTCAGCGTCTCGTGCCGCAGCCGGTCGGCATCGGCGTCGCTCTCGACGAGGCGGCGCACGTCGGACACGATCTCGCGCACGGCGAAGTGCACGCGCTTGCCCAGGCCGCGGTCGTCCTCGATGCGGATGAGGCAGGCCGCGCGCAGCCGGGCCAGGCAGGCCAGCGCGTGGCGCTCGGAGTGGCCCAGCAGCAGCCGGGCGTTGTGCAGGACGTCCTGCAGCAGCGGCTGCGCCTGCGGGCTGCGGCTTTCGGCGCCGGGGCGCAGCGCCACCGCCGCCCGGCCGACCTCGGCCAGGCCCAGCAGGTGCAGGATCTGCGCGTACACCTGCAACTCGGGCTGGAAGTTCACGCGCTGCGCGATCAGGCGGTGGGCCGCCAGCGTGCGCTCCGACAGCGTGCGCAGCAGGCCGCGCGCCAGCTCGGAACACTCGGCCACGGCCTCGGCCACGGCGTGCAGCGGCACCAGCGACATCTCGCTGTAGGTGCGGGCGGCGGCGCTGTGCAGCCGCTCGGGTCGTTCGAGGTGCGGCTCGATGCCGAAGCACTGGCCCTGGCGCAGCGTCTCGACCACGGTGCGCTTGCCGTCGCGCACCAGGAAAAGGTCGACCTCGCCTTCGGTGATGACGTACAGGTGCGTTGCCGGCATGCCCTCCTTGTAGATCAGGTCGCCGGCGAAGGCCCGCAGGCGGCTCGCCTCCGCATCGCGGGCAAACTGCAGGAAGGTGTCTTGAGGAATCACGGCTCGGGAGGGCGCGCCACCGTGGCGATGAGTTGCGCCCTAAGTGATAAGAGACAATATGAATGTATCGAATCAAACGACCTAGGAGATGTCGAAAATGTCAAATATTCCAAGAACCCTGTTGGCTGCTCCGCCATGAGCGGTCCTGTCCTGCACACCCCTGACGGCCTGGCCCTGGCGCTGGCGGAGTGGCCCGCTCCGGCGCCGCGTGGCCTGGTGGTCTTGGTTCACGGGCTCGGCGAGCACGCGGCGCGCTATGGCCACGTGGCGCGGGCGCTGAACGCCGCCGGCTGGTCGGTGATCGCGCACGACCAGCGCGGCCATGGGCGCAGCGGCGGGCTGCGCGGCACGCTGCCCCGGGCCGACGCCCTGCTCGAGGATCTCGCGCTCGTGCTGGATCACGCCCCGGACACCGGCGGCCCACGGGTGCTGCTGGGCCCCAGCATGGGCGGCGCGGTGGCGGCGCGCTTCGTGGCCGAGGCGCTGGCTCCGCAGCCGGCGTCCTGGAGCCGCCCGGTGCAGGGGCTGGCGCTGTCGTCGCCCGCGCTGGCCGCGCGGCTGTCGGCCTGGCAGCGCTGGCAACTGGCCATCGGCGAGCGCCTGCTGCCCGACCTGGCGCAGCGCAACGGCATCGACCCCCGCGGCCTCTCGCACGACGAGGCCGCCGTGGCCGCGTACGTCGCCGACCCGCTGGTGCACGACCGCATCAGCGCGCGGCTGGCGCGCTTCGTCCTCGACGCGGGCGAGCGCGTCCGCGCCGCTGCGCCGCGCTGGACGCTGCCGACGCTGCTGATGTGGGGCGGCGCCGATCGCGTCGTCGACCCCGCCGGCAGCCGCGCCTTCGCCGCCGCCGCGCCGCCGGGCGTGGTCAGCGCCTGGGAGTTCGAGGCCATGCGCCACGAGATCTTCAACGAGACCGAGCGCGAGGGCGTGCTGATGCGGCTCGTGCAGTGGCTGGGCCGGCTCTAGACTGCGAACACACCTTCAGGAGACCGCCGCCATGAACGCCCCCACCCGCAGCGCCGAGGCCGGCGCCCTGGCCGCCTCGCTCGCGGCGCACGCCGACGAGGCCTGGGACCAGCGCATCGTTCCCGCCCTCACCGACTACATCGCGGTGCCGGCCAAGAGCCCGATGTTCGACGCGAAGTGGGCCGAGCACGGCCTGCTCGACCGCGTGGTGGTGGACGCCGCGCGCTGGATCGAGGGCCGCCGCATCGCCGGGCTGACGCTCGAGGTGATCCGCCTGCCGGGGCGCACGCCGGTGCTGTTCTTCGACATCCCGGCCACGCGCGCGGCGGCCGACGGCAGCGGCGACACGGTGCTGCTCTACGGCCACCTCGACAAGCAGCCCGAATTCAACGGCTGGCGCAGCGACCTCGGGCCCTGGACGCCCAAGTTCGAGAACGGCCTGCTCTACGGCCGTGGCGGCGCCGACGATGGCTACGCCGCCTACGCTGCCATCACCGCGATCGAGGCGCTCGACCGGCAGGGCATCGCGCGCCCGCGCTGCGTGGGCCTCATCGAGAGCGGCGAGGAAAGCGGCAGCCCCGACCTGCCGCTGTACATCGAGGCACTGAAGCCGCGCCTGGGCGACATCGGCCTTGTGGTGTGCCTGGACAGCGGCGCCGGCAACTACGAGCAGCTGTGGCTGACGACCAGCCTGCGCGGCATGGTCAGCGGCGTGCTGAAGGTGGAGATCCTGACCGAGGGCATCCACTCGGGTGACAGCTCGGGCCTGGTGCCCAGCAGCTTCCGCATCCTGCGCCACGTGCTCGACCGGCTCGAGGACAGCGCCACCGGCCGGCTGCTGCCGGAGAGCTTCCACTGCGAGATCCCGGCCTCGCGCGTGGCGCAGGCGCGCGCCACGGCGGCCATCCTGGGCGACGAGGTCTGGAAGCGCTTCCCCTGGGCCTGCGGCGCCGACGGCGGCGTGGCCCTGCCCACCACGACCGACCCGGTCGAGGGCCTGCTCAACCGCACCTGGCGGCCCACGCTCAGCGTCACCGGCGCGGAGGGCTTCCCCGA
>JBKDQY010000123.1:0-21539 GCA_046341655.1 Betaproteobacteria bacterium
CTTGTGGCAGGCGTCGAGCACGGCCTGCAGCCGCGCCATGCCGTGGTCGCGCCGCGCGATGATGACGTAGTCGATCAGCAGGATCGAGTTCTTGGTGGCGATGCCCATCAGCATGATCAGGCCGATCATGCTGGGCATCGAGATCGCCGTCTGCGTGATGAACAGGGCCAGGAACGCGCCCGGTATCGACAGCACCAGCGCCCCCAGGATGGTGGCCGGCTGCACGAAGTCCTTGAACAGCAGCACCAGCACCACGTAGATGCACAGCACGCCGGTGAGCATGGCCAGGCCGAAGCTCGCGAACAGCTCGGCCATGGCCTCGGCGTCGCCGATCTCGGTCTGCGTCACGCCCGCAGGCAGGTTCTGCAGGCTGGGCAGCGCCAGTGCCGCGGCCTTGACCGCGCCCAGCGGCTGCTGGTTGAGCTCGATCTCGAAGTTGATGTTGCGCTGGCGGTTGTAGCGGTCGATGGTGGCCGGGCCGCTGCCCAGCTCCAGCGTGGCCACGTTGCCCAGCATCACCGGGCCGTGCGTGCCCGGCACAGGCAGGCGCTCGAGCAGGGCAAGGTCGGTGCGCGCGCTCGCCGGCAGGCGCACGACGATGGGCACCTGGCGCTGGCTCAGGTTGAGCTTGGGCAGGCTCTGGTCGTAGTCGCCCGCGGTGGCGATGCGCAGCGTCTCGGCGATGGCCTGGCTGGTCACGCCCAGGTCGGCTGCGCGGGCGCTGTCGGGCCGCACGATGAGCTCGGGCCGCACGAGGCTGGACGAGCTCGTCACCGCGCCGATGCCGGGGATGGTTCGGAGTTCCTTTTCCACCACCGCGGCGTGCTGCTGCAGCACGGCGCCGTCGGCACCGGCCAGCACCAGCACGTACTTCTCGGCACTGGCGCCGAAGCCCACCTTCACGCGCGCGCCGGGCAGATCGGCCAGCAGCGTGCGCAGCTCGGCCTCGATGTCCTGCTTGCTGGTCTTCGCGCCGAAGAAGGGGCTGCGATCGCGCCGGTGCGTCAGGTTCAGCGTCAGCGTGGCGCGCGTCACCTCGGGCAGGCCGGCGCCGGGCGTGAAGGTGTCCGCGCCCGTGCTGCCGCCGCCGATGGCGGTGTAGACCAGCTTCACGTGCGGGTTCTTCTGCACCAGCGTGCGCGCCTGCTCGGCGGCGGCGAAGGTCTGCGCGTAGGTGCTGCCCGGCGGCAGCGTGACGGTGACCTGCGTCTGGTTGATGTCGTCCGGCGGGATGAAGCCCGTGGGCAGCAGCGGCACCAGGCCGAAGCTGCCCGCGAAGAAGGCCAGCGCCGCCAGCGAGGTGGCGACGCGGTGCTTCAGGCACCAGGCCGCCCAGCCCATGTAGCGCGTCATCCAGGCCGGGTCGGCGTGTTCCCCCTTGGGCGGCTTCAGGATGTAGGCAGCCATCATCGGCGTGAGCATGCGCGCCACGACGAGGCTGAAAAACACCGCGATGGCCGCCGTCCAGCCGAACTGCACGAAGAACTTGCCCGGCACGCCGGCCATGAAGGCCGTGGGCAGGAACACCGCGATCAGCGTGAACGTGGTGGCGATCACCGCCAGGCCGATCTCGTCGGCCGCCTCCATCGCCGCCTGGTACGGCGTCTTGCCCATGCGCAGGTGGCGCATGATGTTCTCGATCTCGACGATGGCGTCGTCCACCAGGATGCCCACCACCAGGCTCATGCTCAGCAGCGTGACGAGGTTGAGCGTGAAGCCGAAGGCGAAGTGCATCACCGCGAAGGCCGGGATGATGGACAAGGGCAGCGCGGTGGCGGCCACCAGCGTGGCGCGCCAGTCGCGCAGGAAAAACCACACCACCACCACGGCGAGCACCGCGCCCTCGAGCAGCAGGACCATGCTGCCGTGGAAGTTCTCGACCGTGGGTTCGACGAAGTTGAAGGCCTCGGTGATGACGATGTCGGGGTGCTCGGCGCGCAGCGTCTCGAGCCTGGCGCGCACGCCGTCGGCGACGTCGGTCTCGCCCGCGCCGCGGCTCCTCTGGATCTCGAAGGCCACCGCCGGCCTGCCGTTGATCAGCGCGCCGCTGCGCCGTTCGGCCACGGTGTCGGTGACGGTGGCCACCTGTGCCAGACGGACGCTGCGGCCGTCGGGCATGGCCAGCTGCAGTCGCGCCAGCTCCTCGGCGCTCTGCACCGTGGCGATGGTGCGCACGCTCTGCTCGATGCCGCCCACGTCGGCGCGGCCGCCGGGCGCATCGGTCTGCACGGCGCGCAGCTGCCGGCTCACGTCGGCGGCGCTGATGCCCAGCGCCAGCAACTTGGCCGGGTCGAGCTCCACGCGCACCTCGCGGGTGACGCCGCCCACGCGGTTGACGGCACCCACGCCGCGCACCGCGAGCATGGCCTTGGTCACCTCGTTGTCGACGAACCAGCTCAGCGCCTCGTCGTCCATGCGGCTGGAGGCCACCGTGTAGGTGAGGATGGGCGCCCCGGCGAGGTCGAGCTTGGTGACCACGGGGTCGCGCAGCTCGGCCGGCAGGTCGGCGCGCACGCGGCTGACCGCGCTGCGCACGTCGTCCAGTGCCTCCTGCGTGGCCTTCTCCAGGCGGAACTCCACCGTCACCAGGGCGGTGCCGTCCTGCACCTTGGTGTAGATGTTCTTCACGCCGGTGAGCGAGGCCACGGCGTTCTCGATCTTGCGCGCGACCTCGGTCTCCATCTGCGCCGGCGCGGTGCCGGGCAGGCTGGCCGTGACGTTGATGGTGGGCAGGTCGATGTCGGGGAACTGCTGCACCTTCATCTGCTGGAAGCCCAGCAGGCCGGCGAGCGTGAGCATCACGAACAGCAGCACCGAGGGGATCGGGTTCCTGATGCACCAGGCGGAAACGTTCATGGCAGGGCCTCGTGCGTGGGGCTACTTCGACGCGGTGGGCTTGACGGCGGTCGCGGCTGCGGCGGCCGCCGGCGCGGCAGGCACCACGCGCACGGTGTCGCCATCGGCCAGGAAGCCGCCGCCGCTGACCACGACGCGGGCCTTCTCGTCCAGTCCCTGCAGGATCTCGATGCGGTCGCCGCTGCGGCGGCCGGTGCCCACCTTGAGCTGCGCGACGCGGTTGTCGGGACCCACGGCGAACACGTAGCTGAAGCCGTCGCGCAGCAGCACGGCGCTCTGCGGCAGCGTCAGCGCGGTGCTGCTGCCGGTGGCGAACTCGCCGCGCGCGAACATGCCGGCCTTGAGTCGGCCGCCGGTGTCCGGCAGGTCGACGTAGACCAGCGCGTTGCGGGTGGCCGCATCCACCGTGGGCGCCACCTGTCGCACGGTGCCCGTGACGGGCGTGCCGGCGCCGGTGGCGCCGAGCGTGACCTTCTGGCCGCGCTGGACCTGCGCCAGCTCGGTGGCCGCGACCTCGCCGCGCCATTCGAGCCGGCCCTGGCGGATCAGACGGAACAGCTCGGTGCCGGCCGGCACCACGGCGCCGACGGTGGCGCTGCGCGCGCTGATGACGCCGGCGTCGGGCGCCAGCACCTGGGCCTGCTGCAGGCGCAGCTGCTGCACCTGCTGCGCGGCCTTCACGGCCTCGAGCCGGGCCTGCGCGGTGCGCTCGGCGGTGAGCAGCTGCGCCACCTGCTGCGCGCTGAGCGCGCCGCTGGGCTGCAGGTCGCGGGCACGCTGCGCGTTGGCGGCAGCCTCGGCGAGGTTGGCCTCCGCCTCGGCCACCGCGGCGCGGCTCTGCGCCAGGTCGGCGCTGGCCATCGCGCTGTCGAAGCGCGCCAGCACCTGGCCCTTGCGCACGACGTCGCCCACGTTCACGAGCACCTCGGCCAGGCGCATGCCGTTGGCCTCGGCGCCCACGATGGCCTCCTGCCAGGCGGCGATGTTGCCGTTGGCGGCCACCGCAGTGGCCACGGTGGCGCGCAGCGGCGTCGTCACCGTCACGGTGAGCGCGGGGCGCGGGGCGGCGGCTCCCGGGGCCTTGGTGTCCTGGGCGTGCACGAGCAGGGCGGTGCCGCCGCCGGCGGCCAGCAGCAGCGCGGCGGCGACCAGCGCCAGGGGCTTGGCGGGGAGGGTGGTGATGTTCATGGTCGATGTGTCTGAATCAGGTGTTCGGGGCCTGCGGCGAGCCGGCCGTGGGCACGGCGTCGGTGGGCGTCCAGCCGCCGCCCAGGCTGCGGTACAGGGTGATCCAGGCCGCGGCACGCTCGCGCTGCAGCTCGACGACGGTGCTGCGCGCCAGCAGCGCGTTGCGGCGCGCGGCCTCCAGGTCCAGCAGGCTGGCCCGGCCGCCGCGCTGCCGCGCCTCGATGGCGCCGAGCGAAGCCTCGAAGTCAGCGGCAGCGGCCATCACGTCGCGCTCGCGCGCCGCGGTGGCGTCGAGGGTCACGAGGGCGGTTTCCACCTCGCGCAGCGCGCGGCGCGTGGCACCCTGCAACTGCGCGACCGCCTCGTCGTAGTCGGCCTGCTGCGCCGCGGTGGCGGCACGGCGGCTGCCGCGGTCGAACAGGGGCAGGCTCAGCTGCAGGGGGCCGATGCTCCAGACGCTGCCGTTCGTGGAGACCCCGGCGCTGCGCAGGCTGGCGAGCTGCAGCGAGCCCGAGAAGCTCACGCGCGGCATCTCGTCGGCGCGCGCCACGGCCACCTCGGCCGCGGCGGCCATCACGGCGGCGCTGGCCTCGGCGAGATCGGGGCGCTGCTGCAGCAGCTGTGCCGGCAGCGCCACCGCGGCCAGGCCACCGGCCTGCGGCAGGCGCGCGGTGGCAGCCGCCAGCTGCCGGCGCAGCGCGGGCTCGGGGCTGTCGGTCAGTTCCACCAGACCCTTGACCAGCCCGTCGCACTGCGCCTGCTGGGCCCGCGCCTGGCTGCGGGCCTGCGCGGCGCCGGCGCGCACCAGCGCGGCATCGGCCGGAGCCGTGAAGCCGGCAGCGGCGGAGCGATCCGTCAGCCCCGCCGTCGCCTCGCGCGAGGCGGCGTCGGCCTGCGCCTGCTGCAGCTGCGCCTCGCAGCCGCGCAGCGCGACGTAGGCCGCGGCCACGTCGGCAGCCAGCGACACACGCGCGTCGTGCCAGCCGGCCTCGGCAGCGCGCAGGCGCTGGGCGCCGGCACGCTGGCGCGCGGCCACGCCGCCGAACAGGTCGAGTTCCCAGGACGCCTGCACGCCCAGCGCGGCGCTGGTGGCGGCAGGGGTCTCGGGCAGGCTGCTTGCCCGCTGTGCGGCGCCGACGGCGTCCACGCGTGGCAACGCGCCGGCATCGCTGGCGGCGAGCGCCGCACGGGCGCGCTCGATGCGGGCGCGGGCCGAGGCCAGCGTGGGGCTGGCGGCCTGCGCGGCCTCGATCAGCACCGGCAGCAGCGGATCGTCGAAGGCGCGCCACCAGCCGGCCAGCTCGGCGTTGCGGCCGCCATGCGGCAGAGGCGCCTGCCAGGCGACGGCCTGAGCAGCCAGGGGGGGCAGCGGTGCCGCGGGTCCGGCGCTGCTGGCGCAACCGGCCAGGGCCGCGGCGGCCAGCAGGGTGGGCAGGAGGTGGCGGTTCAAGGGATGCTCCGTTCGGCGGGGCGGGCCAGCGGGCGGCCTCGGCGTTGCGCCTCGGCCTCGACCATGGCCAGCGCCGCGCGCACCAGCGTGTCGTGCCAGCGGTCGATGGCTCCCGGCGCGGTGTTCACGCCGGGCGCCAGGGCCTCGTGGATGTCCAGGCCCACGTGCAGTTGCACCCCCAGACCCTGGATGCACAGGGCCAGGCGCTGCAACTCGTCGTCGACGTCGTCCAGCCCGAGGTGGCACTGCAGCAGCGCCAGCAGCGCCTCGTGCAGCGGCTGAATGCTGCGCACCAGGCCGCCATCGACGAGGCCGGTGCTCTCGAGCATCTCGCGCAGGTGCAGCCGGGTGCACAGCCGGGCCTCGTCGCCCTGGCGCAGTGGCTCCAGGAATCCGGCGTAGAAGCCGGCCAGGGCGTCGGGCAGCGGCAGCGCCGGGTCGGTGAAGCGCGCGAGATCCTCGGTGGGGTCCATGGGCTCCACCAGGGCGGCGCGGTACAGGCCGGCCTTGTCGCCGAAGTAGTAGCTGATGGCGGCCACGTTCACCTGCGCCGCCTCGGCCAGCTCGCGCGTGGAGGTCTTGGCAAAGCCCTGGAGCGCGAAGAGGCGGATGGCGGCCCGCAGCAGGCGCAGCCGGGCATCGCCGGTGTCGGCTGGCAGGCGGGTCGAGTCGCTGGGCGGGTTCACGCCGCGCACTGTAGCCGAATGATCAAACGATTGTTTGAAACAACCGTTTGAGACTCTGGGGTGATCGGGCCGCGCGCGGGAGCGGCGACCCTCCGCCCCCGCAGGTGCAGGATCCGCGCGGGCTCAGGCCGCCGCCGCGGCCTTCGACACGTGCATGGCGATGATCCCGAGCAACTCCTCTTCGGAGTAGGGTTTTCCCAGGTAGTGGTCGACCCCGAGCTCGACCGCGTGGTCGCGGTGCTTCTGCGCGATGCGCGAGGTGATCATGATCACGGGCAGCCCGGCCAGTCGGGCGTCGGCGCGGACGTTGCGCACGAGGTCGAAGCCGTCCATGCGCGGCATCTCGATGTCGGACAGCAGCACCGCGGGGCGCTCCTCGTCGAGGCGCTCCAGCGCATCGAGGCCGTCCTTGGCCGTGGCCACGCGATAGCCCTCGCGCACCAGCAGACGCTGCGTCACGCGGCGCACGGTGAGCGAGTCGTCGACCACCAGGATCAGCGGCGCGCGCTCGGGCTCGGCAGCCGCCTCGGTCGGCGGGGCGGTGACAGAGGCCTCGGCACGCGCGCCGGCCTGCGCCTGCTCGGCGTACACGGTGGCCAGCGCCACCGGGTTGTAGATCAGCGCCACGGCACCGGAGGGCAGCAAGGTCACGCCGGCCAGGCCCGGCAGGCGCGAGAGCTGCCGGCCGACGTTCTTGACCACCACTTCCTGGTTGCCCAGCACCTCGTCGACGTGCACGGCCACCCGCTGCGCCGCGCTGCGCACGATGACCACGCTCTGCGTGCGCCCGGCGCCGCCGCCGCGCGGCCCGGCCTGCAGCAGCGCCGCGAGCCAGAAGAAGGGCAGCGCCTCGCCCTGGTAGGCCAGCGTGCCGGTGTCGTAGGCGGCCTCCACCTCTGCCGTGGGCACGCGCCGCACCAGTTCGACCAGCGGCGACGGCACGGCCACCGTGGTGCTGCCGGCGCGCAGCATCACCACCTGCGTGACGGCCGTGGTCAGCGGCAGCAGCAGCCGGAACCGGGTGCCGCGGCCGGGTTCGGCGGTGGTCTCCACGCGGCCGCCCATGCCGGCGACCTCGGCCCGCACCACGTCGAGGCCGACGCCGCGGCCGGCGAGCTCGGTCACCGTCTCGGCGGTGCTGAAGCCCGGCGCGAAGATGAGCGCGGCGAGTTCCTGTTCCGTCGGCGTGGCCTCGGCGCCGATGAGGCCGCGCTCGATGCCGCGGCGGCGGATGCGCTCGAAATCGAGGCCGGCGCCGTCGTCGGCGAACTCCACCGCAACCTCGTTGCCCGACTGCGCCACCGTCACCGTGATCTGTCCGGCGGCGTCCTTGCCACGCGCCACGCGCTCGGCCGGCGCCTCGATGCCGTGGGCGACGCTGTTGCGCAGCAGGTGCTCGAAGGAGCCGACCATGCGCTCGAGCACGCCGCGGTCGATCTCGATGCCGCCGCCGACGAGGTCCAGCCGCACCTGCTTGGCCGTGTCGCGCGCGGCCTGGCGCACGCAGCGGTACAGGCGGTCGGCGGTGCTCTCGAACTCCACCATGCGCGTGCGCAGCAGGTCGTCCTGCAGTTCGCGCGTCAGGCGCGCCTGCGCCGCCAGCTCGTCCTCGGCCGTCTGCAGGGCACGCTGCAGGCTGCGCTGCAGCGTGGCCACGTCGTTCACCGACTCGGCCATGAAGCGCGTGAGTTCCTGGAAGCGCGTGAAGCGGTCCATCTCCAGCGGGTCGAAGCCCTCCGACGAGGACTTGGCCGCCTCCACCCGCGCGGCGATCTGCGTCTCGGCCTGCAGCTCGATGTCGCGCAACTGGCGACGCATGCGCTCCAGGCTCTCGGTGAGTTCACCCAGCGAGCCCTGCAGCTGCGTGACGCTGTCGTCGATGCGCGAGCGCGTGATGGCCATCTCGCCAGCGTTGTTCACGAGGCGGTCGAGCAGCGTGGCGCGCACGCGCACGGCTGCGGCACTGCCCGGGGCGGCCGCGACCGCGTCGTCGGCCACGGCCGGCTCGACGGGCAGGGCGGCGGCGAAGCGGCCCCAGTCGATGACGACGGGCGCCGCAGGCAGCAGTGCCGGCGGCAGAGCGGGCTCGGTCTGCGGCTCCGGCATCGGCTCGACGGCCGGCGCGCGCTCCTCGGGCACGGCCTCCGCGGGCTCGGGCCGGGGCCCGACCGGCTCGGCGCCGGCCAGGTCGGCCAGCTGCTCGGCCGGGGCCGGCTCCAGCACCGGCAACACCGGCATCGGCACAGCGGGGGCGGCGGGCTGTGCCGTGGCGACGCCACCGCGGCGCAGCCGTTCGTAGACCGCCGACATCGCGTCGGCCTGCAGCAGCAGCGGATCGATCTGCACCGCGGCGATCTCGTCCTGCGCCATCAGCGCCTCAACGTCGGATTCCAGGCGGTGCGCCATCTCGCCCAGGCGCATGGCGCCGGCCAGCCGCGCACCACCCTTGAAGGTGTGCAGCGTGCGCATGCAGGCCGACGGCGCCGAGGGGTTGCCCGGGTGCGCGTGCCACTCGCGCAGCCGCTGCTGCAGCTGCGGCAGCAGCTCGTCGGCCTCTTCCTCGAAGATGGGGAACAACTCGGCGTCGATGGCGTCCTGCACATCGAAGTCGTCGGGCTCGGCCGCGAGTTCCGGCTCCGGCGACGGCACGGGAACCGGCCCGGGCGCAGGTTCCGGCGGCGGCTCGGGGGCGACGTCCTCGCCGGGCGGCGGCAGCCGCTCGTGGTCGGCCAGGGCCTCCACGAGTGCCGAGTCCACGGGCCGCAGGAAGCCGGCCGCGAACTGGTGCAGCAGGTGACGGATCTGCTCGGCCGCGCTGCCGAACAGGTCGGGCTCGCCCGCCCGGCCACGGCCGGCGGCGGCCGAGCGCATCAGCGCGTGCTCCAGCGCGCGGGCCAGCGCCGACAGCTCCGCATAGCCCACCGTGGCCGAACTGCCGGCCAGCGAGTGCGCCAGCGCCACGGCGGTGTCGGACACCGGCTGGGAGAGCGCCTCGAGCGACCACTCGGCCAGCTCGTTGACGAGGCGGCGCGACAGCTCGTCGGCCTCGTTGAGGTCGATGTTGAACAGCGGGATCGGGATGCGCAGATCGCCGATGCGCTTGACCTGTTCGTCGTCCCCGGCCGCAACGGGCTCGGGCAGCTGCTCCGGCCCGGGTTCCGGCGCGGCGCCGAGCGTGGCCGGCACCCCGGGCGCCGCCGGGTCCTCGGTCAGCTCGAAGCCTTCGAGCCCGCCGAGGTCGATCTCCAGCGCCTCCACCCCGTCGGCGGCCGGCAGCGGCACCGTGGACCCGGCGGCCGCCGCGGGCGCGTCGAGGGGCAGGTCGGACAGATCCCCGCCGACGACCTCGAAAGACGACTCGGCCGGCGCGTCCGGCCCGTCGAACTGGAACTCGAGGTCGCCGGCCGAGGGCAGGTCGGGCACGCGCGCGACCAGGGGCCGGGCCTCGCCGCTGGCCGGCTCGGGGGCATCGAAACGAAGCTCGAAATCGGCGTCGGCTGACGACGTCCCGGCCTCTTCCGGGTTGCCGCCCATCGAGACAGAACCCAGCCCGCCCTGCAGAGGGGCAGGCGCCGACGGCGGCGACTGCTCACGGCCGCTGACCGGCAGCACGATCGTCGGGCTGTCGGGCTGCGCAGGCCCCGGGCTTGGCAGCAGCTGCGTGCGCTCCTGCTGCTCGGCGGCCAGGCTGAACTCGGGCAGGGTGAGTTCACCGATGTCGATGTCGGCAGACGCATCGGGCGGCGGTGTGCTGTCGGCGGACCCGAAGTCGGCGTGTCCGCCAGGAACGGGTTCGTCGACCTCGTGATGGTCGATCACCGCTCCGCCTTCGGCCACGGCCACGGCTTCGGCCGGGGCTTCGGGCTCGGGCAGGGCGGGCAGCGGCGCGACAGGAACTCGTTGCCCGTTCAGGCGCAGCGCATCGGCCGCGGTCGCCACGGCGGCACTCTCGTGGCCGCGAGGCGTGCCGCCGGCTATCGCATCGACCCAGTCGCCGAGATAGGCCAGCGCCTCGGCGCTGAGCTCGCGCAGCGGCTCGTCCATGCGCGGGTCGGTCGCCAGGCGGGCGTTGAACAGCTGCTCGCAGGACCAGGCGGCCTCGCCGAAGTCCTTCAGGCCGATCATGCGCGAGCTGCCCTTCAGCGTGTGGAAGGCGCGGCGCACCGTCGTCATGTCGGGCAGGTTGTCGGGATCGGCCGCCAGGCGCTCGACGGCGGCACGGGCCTCGGTCACGACCTCGCGTGCCTCCTCGACGAAGACCTCGCGCATCTCTGCGTCGTCTTCGAGGCCGGTGCCGCCCGCCGGCGCCGGCCGGGGCGGCGGCACGGGGGCCGGCAGCGGCTCCGGCTCGGGCCGCTGCGGGACGCCGAGTCCGGAGATCTCGGCCAGCTCGCCCCGCATCCGCGCCCGCTTGTCGGCGTCCAGTCCATCGGCAAGGCCGCGGTGGGCGGCGCCCAGCAGCTGTGCCAGCTCGAGCTGGTCGGCCGCGGTGGCGGCCTGGGCCAGACGGTCGGCCTCGCGCGCCAGTTCGGCGTCGGCCATGCCGGGGTCGGCGGCTGCGCGGGCCAGCGCCTGCACCTGGTCCACCAGCGGCACGGCGACGCTGTCGGGCGCCATGGGCATGGGCAGGGTCTGCTCGCTGGCAAGGCCGAAGGCCGGCACCCGCTCGGTGCGGCCCATCACGGCGGTCAGGCTGCCGGTGCCGGGGTCGAAGCGGAACAGGCTCTTGGCCAGCTGCGGCTGCACGCTGAGCATGTCGATCAGGAAGCTCAGCGCGCCGAGATTGTCGGCCAGGCGGTCGAAGGTGCCCGCCTGGATGGCGCGCTGCGCGTCGACCTCGGTCTGCGCGAGCTGGTCGACCATGTTGCGCATGTGCAGCGCCGCCTGCGAGGCCTGGTCCATGCCCAGCACCGACAGCACGCCGCGCATGGCACCGAGCTGCGCCGGCACCGGGATGAGCACCGCCCGCTCCGACGGGTTGCGGAAATACTGGTCGATCTGCTTCTCGACCTCGGACAGGCTGGCGCGAAGCTCGGCCACCACGCTGCCCATGGTCTGGCGGTCGGAGACGCGGCGGTACAGCGTCTCCATCCACACCTCCAGCGGCCGCGGTTCGGCGCCCTTGCGCACGGCCTCGATCCGACCGGCCAGGTGCACCAGCCGCTCGGGCAGGTCGGGCTGGTCGAGCTCGCCGTCCTCCAGCGAGGCATCGAGGAAGAGGGTCGCGGTCGCCACCTCCATCGCCAGCGCCGCCGACGGCGGCGCGGCGGACGTCACCACCTGCGCGGCAGTGGCCTCGAGCGTGCCGGCCAGCACCTCGCCGGCCGGGAACAGCTTCTGCAGCGACTCGCCCACCAGGTGCATCTGGTCGACCAGCGGCTGCAGGCGGTGAAGCTCGCCGGCGGCCACGGCCGACCACGCGTCCTTCGCGGCGGCCACGCGCTTGCGTGCCTGCACGATCAGGGCGGGATCGAAACGGCCCAGGCGCGCCTGCTCGTAGTCCGGCACCAGGGCGGCCGCGCTGCGGCCCAGGCGCCAGGCCGGGCGCACGGCGGTCAGGCGCGGACAGCGCCCGGCCCCGGGCTCGCGGGCGCGGGCGCAGAAGAAGAGCAGGTCCTGCGCCAGCCGGTCGGAAGGCGTCGTGGCAGCGCCCCCCCGGGCGCTGGCGCGCAGTTGCGCCAGCAGCCGCGAGGCCATGCGCTTGCTGTACACGTCGGCGCTCAGCAGGCCGCCGGCCTGGGCCTCGAAGACGGCCGCGGCCAGCTGCCACAGCGTGGCCTCCTGGAGACGCGCCCGGACACGCGCGCCGGCGGCCAGCTCGGCGCAGAGGTCGCTCATGCGCCCCGCCGGGCGGCCGGGGTCGCGCAGCAGCGCCAGCACCTGGGCCTCGATCACGCCGCGCGCCTCGTCGTCGGCGATGCGCGGCTTCACCGAGGGCTCCTGCGGCAATTCGCGCCACTGGAAGTCGGCCTGCCAGAGGTCGGCCGGGTGGATGCGGTCGGCGCCGGCGAGCTGCAGCGCGTCGCGGTACTGCGGGAACAGCATCAGCGGGCTGACGCTCTTGCGCGCCAGCAGCCGCGAGAGGTAGTCGAGCAGGCCGAAGGCCACGCGCTCGATGACGTCCACCGACTTGGCGTCGATGAGCGCCGGCTTGGCCACCAGCCGCTGCACCGCGCTCTCGGCGGCGCGCAGCACGGTGGCCACGGCCGGCAGGCCCACGAGCTCGAGCGCACCCACGCCCTGGTGCAGCTGCGTGCGCGCCTGGCGCAGCACCGCCGGGTCGACGGCGTCGATGTCGCCGCCGGCCGCAGCCTCGGAGTCCTTGACGTAGCGCCGCAGCGCCTTGGTGGCGTTCTCGAGCGAACGCCGCAACTCGCCGTGCACCCAGGACAGCGCGCTCAGGTCGTCGCCGGGCTGCGCGTCGAGGTCGACGGGGCCGGAGTCTTGGATGTCTGGCATGGGCGGCGCTCGGTGGCGGTGGCGTCGGGCGGTCGCGTCAGGCGATCTTGAAGCGCGAGATCGTCGTCCTCAGCTCTTCGGCCGTCCGGGACAGCTCGCGCACCATCTGCGCCGTCGATCGCGTGCCCTCGGAGGTCTGCTCGGTCACCGCGAAGATGTGCTGGATGTTGGCCGCCACCTCGTTGGCCTGCCGCGCTTCCTTGAGCGCCTCTTCGGAGATGCGCTGGATGAGGTCGGCCAGCTCGCGCGTCACACGGTCGATGTCGCCCAGGGCGGCACCGGCGGCGTCGGACAGCCGCGCCCCCTCGACCACGCCCTGCGTGCTGCGCTCCATGGCGCCCACGGCGTCCTGGGTGTCGGTCTGGATGGTGCGCACGATGGCGGCGATCTGCCGCGTCGCGTCGGCCGAGCGTTCGGCCAGCCGCTGCACTTCCTCGGCCACGACGCTGAAGCCGCGACCGGCCTCGCCGGCGCTCGCCGCCTGGATGGCGGCGTTCAGGGCCAGCACGTTGGTCTGCTCGGTGATGTCCGAGATCAGTTCGGTGATCTCGCCGATCTCCTGCGAACTCTCGCCCAGGCGCTTGATGCGCTTGGAGGTCTCCTGGATCTGGTCGCGGATGGAGTTCATGCCGCCGATGGCGTTGTTCACCGCCTCCAGGCCCTGCTCGGCGGCCTGCAGCGACTGGCGCGCCACCGCGGCGGTTTCCTGGGCCTGGGCCGACACGTCGTTGATGCGGCCGGCCATCAGAAGCACCTCCTCGCCGGTCTCGCGGATCTCGCGCAGCTGCTCGGTGGAAGCGCCGAGAAGCTCGATGGAGGTCGTCTCGACCTGGGCCGTGGTCTCGGTGACCCGGCCCACCGTCGTCTGCACCTGTTCCACCAGCGTGCGCAGTTCCTCCACCGTGTAGTTCACGGAGTCGGCGATGGCGCCGGTGATGTCCTCGGTCACGGTGGCCTGCTGGGTGAGATCGCCCTCGGCCACCGTCTGCAGCTCGTTCATGAGGCGCAGAATGGCCGCCTGGTTGGCGTCGTTCACGCGCTTGGCCTCCTGCTCCTGGCGCTCGGCCTCCTGTCGCTGCAGGTCGGCGGCGCGCGCGCGGGCGGTCTGGTCGATCACGAAAAGTCGCAGAAGCCCAACGCCGCCCGCCACCAGGGCGGCCAGCGCCAGCAGGCCCAGCAGCAGGCGCCAGCCCCCGAAGCCGCCCGAGCCTGCCAGGCCCTGCTGCAGCATGTCGAGGCTGCGACGCAGCGGCTCGGAGTCGGTGACGATGGCGCCCTGCGCCTCGCGCGCGGCCACCAGGCCCTGCAGGTTCGTCAGGATGGCACCGGCTTCCTTGCGCGTGGTCTCGTACTGGGTCAGCAGCTGCTGCAGACGCTCGCGCGCCTGCGCGTCGCGGGTGCCGGGCAGGCGCAGCTCGGCGTTGCCCTGGAGCACGCCCTCGGCGATCTGCTTGAACGAGTTGAGGTCCTTGCCGAGCAGGAACACGGCCTCGGCACTGACGCCCTCGCTGGTGAGGAACTCGTTGGCGCTCTTGCCGATGCGCTGCGTGAGCATGACCAGCTGGCCGACGGCCGACAGCTCGGCGGCCGACGCGCCGCCCTGCAGCTTCAGCGAGCTCACGGTCTCGGCGGTCTCCAGCAGGTCGCCGCTCTGGCGGTTGATGGTGCGCAACGCCGCGCCCACCTGCGTCAGCGTCTGCTGCTGCTTCAGCACGATGGCGGCGTTCTTCTCGGCGCGGTCGACCAGCGGCGTCAGCGCCGCGATCTGCTCCTGCAGGCCGCCGGGCGCGGCAGCGACATCGCCGTCGCCGGTGGCCAGGCTGCGCACGGTCCGGGTCAGCACGTCGACCGACTCGCGCACTTCGGGGAAGGCCGCGGCACTGCCCACGATGGCCTGCGACACCGACTTGGCCAGCCGCTGCGACTGCGTGGTCGCCTGCCCGGCAGCCGCCACCTGGCTGGCGCTGCGGTTGGCCGAGGTGATGGCCAGCAGCGCCGCCAGCAGCAGCGCCGCGAGGCCGGCACCGAAGAGCCACACCATGGCGCGCTGCTGGCGCTCCAGCGGCCAGGAGCCCACCACGGGCAGCCCGCTGTTGAAGGCCTCGGCCTCGTCGGCCGCGGCCGCGACGCGGGGCTCGCCGTAGTCGGCGGCCAGCTCGGAGGGGGCGGCCTCGGTGATGATGGAGTTGCCGTCGCGGCCTTCGCGCTCGCCGGGGTTGAGCGTGCCCTGGCCCAGCCGCACCGTCACCTCCACCGGGGCGGGCGGCGAGAGTTCGTCGAACGGCGCCGCCGGCTCCGGGGTGTCGGCCTCGGTCTTGGCGCGACCGGCACCCTTGATGCGATCCAGAAAGCTCATGGCGTCCTCTTCATTGCTCGTGTGAGGGCTCGGGTCATCGGGGGGGCAGTACGGGCAGCCATCGGCGCGGGCACCTCATGCCCCGATGGCCAGGAACATCTCGTGGCGGGCCAGCGCCGCGAGGTCGATCTCCTGCCACACGCGGCCGTCGGCGTCGCGCCAGCGGCCGCTGGCGGCGAACTCGGGGCGCGGGGCGCCATCGGCGGTATCGGTGTCGGGCTGCAACTGCTGGCGGCTGCGCAGGCCCGCAAGGCGGTCAACCAGCACGGCGCAATGCGAGCCCAGGCGCGGGTTGAAGGCCAGCAGCCGGGCCTGCTCGCGCAGGGCGTCGCGCGCCAGCGGCGGGCGCAGCCCCAGGAAGGCAGCGAGATCGACGACGCCGTGCAGCCCGCCGCGCAGGTTGGCCACGCCCAGGAACCAGGGCCGGGTGTGCGGCACCGGCAGCAGGGCGCCGGCCGGGAAGATCTCGCCCGCGGTGGCCAGCGGCACCAGCAGCCCGGCGCCGGCACACTCCACGGCCAGCCAGGAGACGGCGCGGGTTTCGGAACGGGCAGCCTGCAGCCGCTCGGCGAGCCGGCTCTGGAGTTCGCGCAGGGCTTCTCGTTTGGCCATCGGCGCTCTAGTCGAATGCCTTGATCTTGGCGATCAGCTCGTCGGGGTTGACCGGCTTGACGATGTAGTCCCGCGCACCCTGGCGCATGCCCCAGACCTTGTCGGTCTCCTGGTTCTTGCTGGTGCACATGATCACCGGCACGTCGGAGAAGCGCGGGTCGCGAGTGATGCTGCGCGTGAGCTGGAAGCCGTTCTGCCCGGGCATCACGACGTCCATCAGGATGAGCTGCGGCTTGTCCTCCTCGAGCCGGCGCAGGGCCTCCTCGCCGTTCTCGGCCGTGCGCACGCTGTAGCCGCGCTTGCCGAGGATGTCGGAGAGGTGGAACAGCTCCGTCTTGGAGTCGTCGACGACGAGGATCTTCTGGATGGCCATCGCGGTGGGGTTCCGGCGTTGCGGGTTCAGGCCGCGGCGGGGCGGTGCGACTCCACCGCCTTGAGCAGCTGTTCCTTCGTGAAGGGCTTGGTGAGGTAGTCCTCGGAACCGACCATGCGGCCCCGAGCCTTGTCGAAAAGGCCGTCCTTGCTCGACAGCATGATCACCGGCACGTGGGCAAAGCGCTCGTTGCGCTTGATGATCGCGCAGGTCTGGTAGCCGTCGAGCCGCGGCATGAGGATGTCGCAGAAGATGAGGTCTGGCGCGTGGTCGTTGACCTTGGCCAGGGCGTCGAAGCCGTCCTCGGCCAGCACGACCTCGTGGCCGCCCTGGCGCAGGAAGATCTCGGCGCTGCGCCGGATCGTGTTGCTGTCGTCGATGACCAGCACCCGCGCTCCGGCGGGTGCCACGGTCGCTGCTGCGCCCGCGTCGGGCCCTTGCATGTCCAAGCGCCGTCCTCCTCGTGGGGCCGTCGCGCGCCGCACAGGCGGGCGCGCGGTGAATCAGATCTGCACCATCTCGAAGTCTTCCTTGCGGGCACCGCATTCCGGACAGGTCCAGTTCATGGACACGTCTGCCCACGCGGTGCCGGGCGGAATGCCGTGTTCCGGATCGCCGTCGGCTTCGTTGTAGATCCAGCCGCAGATCAGGCACATCCAGGTACGCGCTTCGCTCACGATGGCTCGGTCACCTCACTACAATGGAGTGGCATTGTAGCCACGCGAATCCGGCGAAAAGCGTGGATTTGTGAGGGCCTGCACGACGTTCCTCAGAATCTGCTGGAGGTTTTGGTCCGGCCCCGTCCCGATCCCCGCGTCGCCCCTGGCCCCGGCCGAGGCAGCGGCTTCCCTGTCCTCCACGCCCCATCCCATGACCTCCGAAACCCCAGCCGCCGCGGCGGCCGACGACCCCGAGACCGCCGGCCTGGAGCCGCCGGCGCCGGCCGCGGTGATGTGCTTCAACGCCAGCGAGCCCAGCGGCGCCGGCGGCCTGGCCGGCGACGTCGCCACGGCCGCGGCCATGGGTGCGCACGCGCTGCCCATCGTCACCAGCATCGTGATGCGCGACACCGCCGACATCTTCGACCAGCACGACATCGACGCCGATGTCGTGGTCGAGCAGGCGCGAACCATCCTCGAGGACGTCACGATCGCGGCCTGGAAGGTCGGCTTCCTGGGCAGCGCCGACAACGTCAGCGCCGTGGCCGAGGTGCTGTCGGACTACACCGAGATCCCGCTCGTCACCCACCTGCCCAACCTGGGATGGATGGACGAGGACCAGCTCCAGCCCTACCTCGACGCCTTCCGCGAGCTGATCCTGCCGGCCACCGAGGTGCTGGTGGGCAATCACAAGACGCTGCAGGATTTCCTGCTGCCCGAGTGGGACAGCGAGCGCCCGCCCTCGGCGCGCGAACTCGCCGTGGCCGCCGCCGAGCACGGCACGCGCTACGTCCTCGTCACTGGCGTGGCGCTGGCCTCCAAGGGGCCCGAGCAGTTCATCGACAACGTGCTGGCCTCACCACAGGGCGCGTTGGCCGGCGAGAAGTTCGAGCGCTTCGAGACCAGCTTCGTGGGCGCCGGCGACACGCTCAGTGCCGCGCTCGCCGCGCTGCTGGCCACGGGGGTCGAGCTGCAGCCGGCCGTCTCGGAGGCGCTCAACTTCCTCGACCAGTCGCTCGACGCCGGCTTCCGCCCGGGCATGGGGCACGTCGTGCCCGACCGCTTCTTCTGGGCGCTCCCGCCCCCGGAGGGCGAAGAGGACAACGGCGACGGCAGCGGCGGCCCCGGGGCCGGGGAAGAGCCCGAACCCGAGTCACCCCCGCCCAAGGCCTTGCCGCGCCGCGTGCACTGAACCCGGGCGAACGCCTGGGCCCTTCCTCCCCCGAACCCGCAGCTCCTGCCGCAGCCCATGCCCCAGACCAACCAGGCCCTGTTCGAGCGCGCGCAGCGCGTCATCCCCGGCGGCGTGAACTCGCCGGTGCGTGCGTTCCGCGCGGTGGGCGGCACGCCTCGCTTCATCACGCGAGCCGACGGGCCCTTCATCCACGACGCCGAGGGCCGCCGCTACATCGACTACATCGGCTCCTGGGGCCCCATGATCCTGGGCCACGGCCACCCGGCCGTGCTCGAGGCGGTGCAGAAGGCCGCGGTGGACGGCTTCAGCTTCGGCGCGCCCACCGAGCGCGAGATCGAGCTCGCCGAGGCGATCATCGGGCACCTGGGTGCCGACAGCGGCGTCGAGCAGGTGCGGCTGGTTTCCAGCGGCACCGAGGCCGGCATGAGCGCGCTGCGCCTGGCGCGTGGCGCCACGGGCCGCAACCTCATCGTCAAGTTCGAGGGCTGCTACCACGGCCACGCCGACGCGCTGCTCGTCAAGGCCGGCTCGGGCCTGGCGACCTTCGGCTTCCCCACCAGCGCGGGCGTGCCGGACGACGTGGTCAAGCACACGCTGGTGCTCGAGTACAACAACCTCGATCAGATCGACGCGGCCTTCGCCCGCCGGGGCGACGACATCGCCTGCGTGATGCTCGAGGCCATCGCCGGCAACATGAACTTCGTGCGCGCCAGCGTGCCGTTCATGACGCGGCTGCGCGAACTTTGCACGCGGCACGGCGCGATGCTGGTGTTCGACGAGGTCATGACCGGCTTCCGCGTCGGCCCGCGCGGCGCCTGGGGCGTGTACGCGCAGCTGATGCCCGGCTTCCGGCCCGACCTGTTCGTCTTCGGCAAGGTCATCGGCGGCGGCATGCCGCTGGCGGCCTTCGGCGGCAGCAGCTCGGTGATGGGCCGGCTGGCGCCGCTGGGGCCCGTCTACCAGGCCGGCACGCTCAGCGGCAATCCGGTGGCCACGGCCTGCGGGCTGGCGACGCTGCGCGAGATCGGCCGCCCGGGCTTCTTCGAGGCGCTGGGCGACAGCACGCGCGCGCTGGTCAACGGGCTGAAGGCCGCGGCCGACGCGGCCGGCGTGCCCTTCGTCGTCGACAGCGAGGGCGGGATGTTCGGCTTCTTCTTCGCCCGCTCTTTCGCGGATGGCCTGCCGCAGCACTACGGCGCCGTGATGGCCACCGACAAGGAGCGCTTCAACCGCTTCTTCCACGCCATGCTCGACCGCGGCGTGTACCTGGCCCCGGCGCTGTACGAAGCCGGCTTCGTGAGCGCGGCTCACTCGCCGGCCGAGATCGAGGCCACGGTGGCGGCCGCGCGCGAGGCCTTCGCGACGCTGTGAACCTTCAGGCCGGCGACGAGCGCAGGCCGTAGGCCCGGCCGCCCACGAACACGTACTCGGCGCGCAGGACCGCGTCGCCCTTCTCGCCGGCGAAGGTGAAGCCCAGCACGGCCACGCTGTCGCCCGCCTTGATCTCGGGCACCTGCCAGGCGCCCATGCGCGACAGCGGCGCGAGCTCGACGTCCCAGACGCGGTCCTTGCGGTTGGGCAACTGCGCCGCGCGCAGGAGGGCCGGGCCGTCCACCGGCGCGGTCTGCGGCGGCAGGCTGCGCGTGGCCAGGTCGGCCGGCAGCTTCGGCTCGGCCGGCAGTTCCAGCCTGAGCTCGGCGTGCGGGTTGCGCCAGCGCACGTCGCGGGCCGTGCCCTCCAGGTAGATCGGCCGCGCCTGGTCGAAGCTGCTCCAGCCGTGGTGGGCCCAGGCGGGCAGCGGCAGCAGCGCGGGGGCGGCAGACAGCAGGGTTCGGCGGTGCATGGCGCTCTCCTTCAGGCGTAGGCGATCCAACGGCCGCAGATGATGGCCGCGAGCCAAAGACCCAGCGACAGCGCGGTCTGCGCCCGCGCCACGGCGTCGCCGCGCTGCAGCCCGCCGCGGGCGTGGAACAGCGCCGCGTTGGTGCCGGCCAGCATCAGCAGCCCGAGCTTGATGACGAAGGGCCGGTTGGCCAGCAGTTCGCCCGGGTGCGCCGCGAACATCGCCAGCCCGCTGGCCGCCGCCAGGCCGAAGCCCAGCAGCGAAAGCGGCAGCGCCAGCCGCGCCAGCGCCGCCACCGGCAGCTCGCGCCCCAGGCCCCACACGCGCAGCTCCAGCAGCACCAGGCTGCCCAGCAGCAGCGCGATGCCGACGACGTGCGCCACCTGCAGCGCCGGGTAGGCGACGGGGTGCTCGGCGATCCACGGCAGGCCCACGAGTCGGTCGAACATGAGCGCACGCTAGCAGAGCGGCGCCGCACCCCGCTCCTAGAATGCCGCGCATGCACATCCACGTCCTGGGCATCTGCGGCACCTTCATGGGCGGCCTGGCGGCGCTGGCGCGCGAGGCCGGCCACCGCGTGACGGGCTGCGACGCCGCCGTGTACCCGCCGATGAGCGAGCAGCTGCGCGCGCTGGGCATCGACCTCGTCGAGGGCTACGGCGCCGAGCAAATGGCGCTGGAGCCGGACGTCTTCGTCGTCGGCAACGTCGTCAAGCGCGGCATGCCGCTGATGGAGGCGCTGCTGGACGCCGGCGCGCGCTACACCAGCGGCCCGCAGTGGCTGGCCGAGCACGTGCTGCACGGCCGCCACGTGCTGGCCGTGGCCGGCACGCACGGCAAGACCACCACCACGGCGATGCTGGCGTGGATCCTCGACCAGGCCCTGCCGGGCTCCCACGGTGAAGGCCGCAAGCCCGGCTTCCTGGTGGGCGGCGTGCCGCTGAACTTCGGCGTCAGTGCGCGGCTGGGTACAGCCGGCGCGCCGTTCGTCATCGAGGCCGACGAGTACGACACGGCCCTGTTCGACAAGCGCAGCAAGTTCGTGCACTACCGGCCGCGCACCGCGGTGCTGAACAACCTCGAGCACGACCACGCCGACATCTTCCCCGACCTGGCCGCCATCGAGACGCAGTTCCACCACCTCGTGCGCACCATGCCGTCCACCGGCCGCGTGGTGGTGAACGCGCGCGACGAGGCCCTGGCCCGCGTGCTGGCGCGCGGCTGCTGGAGCGGCGTGCAGCGCTTCGGCACCCGGCGCGAGGAGCCCGGCGGCCTGTGCGCGCGCGGCGAGCCCGGCAGCTTCGACGTGCTGCGCGGCAGCCTCAGGCTCGGCCACGTGGCCTGGGATCTCTTGGGCGAGCACAACCAGCTGAACGCGCTGGCCGCCATCGGCGCGGCCGAGCACGTGGGCGTGCCGCCGGCCGAGGCCTGCCGCGCGCTGGCCTCGTTCCGCAACGTGCGCCGCCGGCTGGAATTGCGCGGCGAGGCCGGCGGCGTGAAGGTCTACGACGACTTCGCCCACCACCCCACGGCCATGCGCACCACGATCGACGGCCTGCGCCGCAAGGTGGGCCCGGGCGCGCGCATCCTGGCGGTGTTCGAGCCGCGCAGCAACACCATGAAGCTGGGCACGATGAAGGCGCAGCTGCCTTGGTCGCTGGAGGAGGCCGACCTCGCCTTCTGCCTGCAGGGCGACTACGGCTGGAGCGCGCGCGAGGCCTTACAGCCCATGGGCGGGCGGGCGCTGGTGGCCGACAACGTGGACGCGCTCGCGGCCCTCGTCACCCGCCACGCGCGGGCCGGCGACCACGTGCTGTGCATGAGCAACGGCGGCTTCGGCGGCGTGCACGCGAAGCTGCTGG
>JBKDQY010000124.1:0-8521 GCA_046341655.1 Betaproteobacteria bacterium
GGCCAGGTCGGCATCGACATGATCGCCGGGCCCAGCGAGATCCTCGTGCTGGCCGACGGCACGACGCCGCCGGACTGGGTGGCGATGGACCTGTTCAGCCAGGCCGAGCACGACGAGCTGGCTCAGAGCATCCTGCTGTGCCCCGACGCCGCCTCCATCGCGGCCGTGCACGAGGCGATCGAGCGGCTGCTGCCCGCCATGCCGCGTGCCGCCGTCATCCGCGCCAGCCTGGAGGGCCGCGGCGCACTGATCCGCACGCGAAGCATGGAAGAGGCCTGCGCCATCAGCAACCGCATCGCGCCCGAGCACCTGGAGGTGTCCAGCGCCGAGCCTCAGCGCTGGGAGCCGCTGCTGCGGCACGCCGGCGCGATCTTCCTGGGTGCGTTCACCAGCGAGAGCCTGGGCGACTACTGCGCCGGCCCCAACCACGTGCTGCCCACCAGCGGCACGGCGCGCTTCTCGTCGCCGCTGGGCGTGTACGACTTCGTCAAGCGCAGCAGCCTGATCGAGGTCAGCGAGGCCGGCGCCCAGGTGCTGGGCCCCATCGCCGCCGAACTGGCCTACGGCGAGGGCCTGCAGGCGCACGCCCGCGCAGCGCAGCTGCGCCTTCGCGACCCTTCCGCCGGGATGAGGCTGCGCGAGGGCGCCGCCACGCCGGCCGCCGCGCCCGTGGTGTTCGACGTCCGCCCGGTCGACAAGGCCAACCACGAGGCCGTGCTCAAGCTGCAGGTGGCAGCCGGCCAGCGCCACCTGGTGGCCTCGCCCGAGCGCTCGCTGGCCCAGGTGGCCTACGAGCCGCGCGGCCGCGCGCTGGCGTTGTTCGACGGCGACACCGCAGTCGGCATGATGCTGCTGTACGACGCACGCCAGGACGACGAGGACCCGGCCAACCAGCTCTACGTATGGCGCCTGATGGTCGACGCGCGCTTCCAGCAGCGCGGCTACGGCCGCCTGGCCATGCAGTGGGTGGTGGAGGAAGCCCGCCGCGGCGGCTATGCCGAGGTGGGCCTGAGCCACGTCGACAAGCCCGGCCACGCCGGCGGCTTCTACGAGAAGCTGGGCTTCGCCTACACCGGCGAGGTCGACGAGGGCGAGCGCAAGATGCGGCTCGTGCTGGAGGGCGTGTGATGACGACGCTTCACGAGCGCATCGCCGCCACGCTGCGCGCCGACGTGGCGGGCATGCACGCCTACGCCATCCAGCCCAGCGAGGGCCTCATCAAGCTCGACGCGATGGAGAACCCCTTCAGCCTGCCGCCCGAGCTGCAGGCCGAGCTGGGCGCGCGCCTGTCCCGCGCCGCCATCAACCGCTACCCGCAGGCCAGCGTGGCCGCGCTGGCCGAGGAGCTCACGGCCTGGGCGGGCCTGCCGGCGGGCTGCCGGCTGATGCTGGGCAACGGGTCCGACGAGCTGATCGACCTGCTCGCGGTGGCCTGCGACAAGCCCGGCGCCACCATCCTGGCCCCGGTGCCCGGCTTCGTGATGTACGCGATGTCGGCCCAGCTGCGCGGCTTGCGCTTCGCGGGCGTGGACCTCACGCCCGACTTCGAGCTCGACGAGGCCGCCATGCTGTCCGCCATCGAGCAGCACCGGCCCGCCATCACCTACATCGCCTACCCCAACAACCCCACGGCCAACCTGTGGGACGACGCGGTCATCGACCGCATCGCGGCCGCCGTGGGCGCGCAGCAGGGCCTGGTGGTGTTCGACGAGGCCTACCAGCCCTTTGCCGCGAAGAGCCGCCTGGCCAGCCTGGCGCGGCACGAACACGTGCTGGTGCTGCGCACGCTGTCGAAGTTCGGCCTGGCCGGCGTGCGGCTGGGCTACCTGTGCGGCCGCCGCGAGCTCGTAGACGAGATCGACAAGGTGCGCCCGCCCTACAACGTGAGCGTGCTCAACGCCGAGTGCGCCCGCTTCGCGCTGGAACACGCCGATGAGTACGCCCGCCAGGCGGCGCTGATCAAGGCCGAGCGCGCGCGGCTGCAGGCGGCGCTGGCCACGATGCCCGGCCTGCGCCAGTGGCCCAGCGAGGCCAACATGGTTCTCGTGCGCGTGCCCGACTCGGCGGGCACCTTTGCCGGCCTGAAGCGGCGTGGCGTGCTCGTCAAGCACGTGGCCGCGCTGCACCCGCTGCTGGCGAACTGCCTGCGCTTGACCGTGGGCACGCCCGCCGAGAACGACGCCATGATCGCTGCCCTGAAGGAATCGCTGTGAACGCATCCCGGACCGCGGATCTCCGCCGCGACACCAAGGAAACGAAGATCCGCGTCGCGCTGGACCTCGACGGCACCGGCCAGGCGCGGCTGGCCACCGGCATCGGCTTCTTCGACCACATGCTCGACCAGATCGCCCGTCACGGCCTCATCGACCTGACGGTCGAGGCCGAGGGCGACCTGCACATCGACGGCCACCACACGGTGGAGGACGTCGGCATCACGCTGGGCATGGCGGTCGCGCAGGCCGTCGGCAGCAAGGCCGGCATCACGCGCTACGGCCACAGCTACGTGCCGCTGGACGAGGCGCTCAGCCGCGTGGTGGTCGACTTCTCCGGCCGCCCCGGACTGCACATGCACGTGCCCTTCAAGGCCGGCATGATCGGGGGCTTCGACACGCAGCTGGCCTACGAGTTCTTCCAGGGCTTCGCCAACCACGCGCTCGTCACCTTGCACATCGACAACCTCAAGGGCGAGAACGCGCACCACCAGTGCGAGACCGTGTTCAAGGCCTTCGCGCGCGCGCTGCGCATGGCGCTGTCGCCCGACCCGCGCAGCGCCGGCGTGATCCCGTCCACCAAGGGCACGCTGTAGGCCGATGAAGCGGACGGTGGCGGTCGTCGACTACGGCATGGGCAACCTGCGCTCGGTGTCGCAGGCGGTGCTGCACGCCGCGGCCGGGCAAGGCGTGGACGTGGTCGTCACGCAGCGGCCCGACGACGTGCGCGCCGCCGAGCGCGTGGTGCTGCCGGGGCAGGGCGCCATGCGCGACTGCATGCGCGAGCTGGCCGACTCCGGCCTGCGTGATGCCGTGCTCGAGGCCGCCGCCGCCAGGCCGCTGATGGGCGTGTGCGTGGGCATGCAGATGCTGCTGGACCACAGCGAGGAGCAGGACACGCCGGGCCTGGGCCTGATCCCCGGCCGCGTGCGCCGCTTCCGCCTGGAGGGCCGCACGCAGCCCGACGGCAGCCGCTACAAGGTGCCGCAGATGGGCTGGAACCGCGTGCTGCAGCGGCCGCACCCGCATCCGCTGTGGCAGGGCGTGCCCGACGGCAGCTGGTTCTACTTCGTGCACAGCTACTACGCCGACCCGGTCAACCCGGCACACATCGCGGGCGAGAGCGACTACGGCGACCGCTTTACCTGCGCCGTGGCGCGGGATAACATTTTTGCCACCCAGTTCCACCCCGAGAAGAGCGCCGCCCAGGGCCTGGCCCTGTACCGCAACTTCCTGCACTGGAAGCCCTGACGACCCCAGCCCACGGCCTCGTGCTCACGCTGCGACGCGCGTTCGTCCTCCCGGGCCACCCCATCCCCACCCCCGCTCACCCCGAGCCATGCTGCTGATCCCGGCCATCGACCTCAAGGACGGCAAGTGCGTCCGCCTGCAACAGGGCGACATGAACGCCTCCACCACCTTCGGCGAGGACCCGGCGGCCATGGCGCGCCGCTGGCTCGAGGCCGGGGCGCGGCGGCTGCACCTGGTGGACCTCAACGGCGCCTTCGCCGGCAAGCCGGTGAACGAGGGCGCGGTGAAGTCCATCCTGCGCGCCGTGGGCGACGACATCCCGGTGCAACTCGGCGGCGGCATCCGCGACCTCGACACCATCGAGCGCTACCTCGACGACGGCATCAGCTACGTCATCATCGGCACGGCCGCGGTCAAGAACCCCGGCTTCCTGAAGGACGCCTGCAGCGCCTTCGGCGGCCACATCATCGTCGGCCTGGATGCCAAGGACGGCAAGGTCGCCACCGACGGCTGGAGCAAGCTCACCGGCCACGAGGTCGTCGACCTGGCGCGCAAGTTCGAGGACTACGGCGTCGAGGGCGTGATCTACACCGACATCGGCCGCGACGGCATGCTCACCGGCATCAACGTCGAGGCCACGGTGCGGCTGGCGCAGGCGCTGAGCATCCCCGTCATCGCCTCGGGCGGGCTGGCCGGCATCGCCGACATCGAGCAGCTCTGCGCCGTGGAGAGCGAGGGCATCGAAGGCGTGATCTGCGGCCGCAGCATCTACACCGGCGCGCTCGATTTCGCCGCGGCGCAGGCCCGAGCCGACGAGCTCAACGGCGAGGCCTGAACGCCTTGCTGGCCAAGCGCATCATTCCCTGCCTGGACGTCACGGGCGGGCGCGTCGTCAAGGGCGTGAACTTCGTCGAGCTGCGCGACGCGGGCGACCCGGTCGAGATCGCCGCCCGCTACAACGAGCAGGGCGCCGACGAGCTGACCTTCCTCGACATCACCGCCACGTCCGACGACCGCGACCTCATCCTGCACATGATCGAGGCCGTGGCCTCGCAGGTGTTCATCCCGCTCACGGTGGGCGGGGGCGTGCGCACGGTGGCCGATGTGCGCCGCCTGCTCAACGCCGGGGCCGACAAGGTGAGCTTCAACTCGGCTGCCGTGGCCAACCCCGAGGTCATCCGCGAGGCCAGCGACAGGTACGGTGCGCAGTGCATCGTGGTGGCCATCGACGCCAAGGCGCGGGCGGATCGCAGCGGCTGGGACGTCTACACCCACGGCGGCCGTCGCAACACCGGGCTGGACGCTGTGGACTGGGCGCGCCGCATGGCCGCGCAGGGTGCCGGCGAGATCCTGCTGACCAGCATGGACCGCGACGGCACCAAGGTCGGCTTCGACCTCGAGCTCACGCGCGCCGTGGCCGACGCGGTGCCCGTGCCCGTGATCGCCTCGGGCGGCGTGGGCGCGCTGGAGCACCTGGCCGAGGGCGTCACGGTGGGCGGGGCGGATGCCGTGCTGGCCGCGAGCATCTTCCACTACGGCACCTACACCGTGGGCGAGGCCAAGGCGCTGATGGCCTCGCGCGGCATCCCGGTGCGGCTGTGAGCACCCCTCGTTCGGGCTGAGCTTGTCGAAGCCCTCGTCCCGAGCGCCCGGCGCACGCCCCGGTGAAGTGCGGCTGATCGGCGGCCGCTTCAAGCGCAGCAAGCTGCCGGTGCCTGATGCTCCCGGCCTGCGCCCCACGCCCGACCGCGTGCGCGAGACCTTGTTCAACTGGCTGGGGCAGGACCTGTCCGGCTGGCGCGTGCTCGACGCGTTCGCGGGCAGCGGGGCGCTGGGCTTCGAGGCGGCTTCGCGCGGGGCCGCGGCGGTGACGCTGCTGGAGCACGACGCGCGCCTGGTCGGCGGCCTGCAGGCTGTGCGACAGCGCCTGGGCGCCGAGGCCGTGACGGTGCTGCGGGCCGAGGCGCTGGGCTGGATGGCGCGCGCGCCGCGCGGCGGTTTCGAGCTCGTGCTGCTCGACCCGCCGTTCGGCGCCGGCCTGGCCGCGCCGGCGCTGGCGACGGCCGCGCCGCTGCTCGCCGGGCACGGCTTCGTCTACCTGGAGACGGCGGCCGGCGACGACGCCGGGCCGCTGCCAGCGGGGCTGGAGCCGTTGCGCGAGCTCCGGGCCGGCGCGGTGCTGGCGAGGCTGTTCCGACGCACCGCCTGACACCGACACTGCGACCGTCGCCACATCGCCTTTGCAAGCCCGGAGGACCGCGTGACCGCCACCGCCCCGCTCACCGCCGTCTACCCCGGCACCTTCGATCCCATGACCCTGGGCCACGAGGACCTGATGCGCCGCGCGGCGCGCCTGTTCGACCGGCTCATCCTTGCCGTGGCCGCCGGCCACCACAAGCGCACGATGTTCACGATCGCCGAGCGGCTGGAGATGGCGCGCGAGATCGCCAGGCCCTACCCGAACATCGAGGTGATGGCGTTCCGCGGATTGCTGAGCCACTTCGTCACCGAGGTCGGCGGCAAGGTCGTGGTCCGGGGCCTGCGCGCCGTGAGCGACTTCGAGTACGAGTTCCAGATGGCCGGCATGAACCGCCAGCTGATGCCCGAGGTCGAGACGGTGTTCATGACGCCGGGCGACCACTACCAGTTCGTCAGCGGCACCTTCGTGCGCGAGATCGCCAATCTCGGCGGTGATGTCTCCAAGTTCGTGGCACCCTCGGTGCTGGCGCGGTTGAGCGAGCGCGTCAGTCAATCGGAGAGCTGAGCAGCACCATGGCCCTGTGGATCACCGACGAATGCATCAACTGCGACGTCTGCGAGCCCGAATGCCCCAACGAGGCCATCTCGCTGGGTGAGCTGATCTACGAGATCGACCCGCACAAGTGCACCGAGTGCGTGGGCCACTTCGACGAGCCGCAGTGCGTGCAGGTCTGCCCGGTGGCCTGCATCCCCGTCAATCCGGCTTTCGTCGAGACGCGGGAACAGTTGCTCGCAAGGTATGAGCGTCTGCACCCGGCTTCGGCGGGTGCTTCGTCCGCAGCCCCGGCTTCTGCGGCGGACTGAGCGCGGTCGGCGGGTTCAGGATGCCCGCGGCCAGCGCCACGGGCTCGGCGTCCCGCTTACGGCGCTCTTGGGCCAGCTTCAGAGCGAGCGCACGCTCACGCGCGGCGACCTCCAGCGCCTCGGCCTCGGCCTGCGGTGGCCGCGCGGCAGCGGACTCGATGGCGCGGCCGCCGGGGCAGGGCTCGCCCTGGTAGACGACGCGGCCGGCCTCGTCGCAACGCCACACCGGCTGCGCGGCCGCGCCGGCCGCGAGCAGGGCCAGTGCGGCCACGCCGTTGCGCAGCGGGTTCATGGCGCCGGTTCGCCGCCGGGCGGTGGGGCGGCCGTGGCAGCCGGCCCGGCAGGCGGTTCCCGGCGTGGCGGCTTGGGCCGCGGCGGCTGCGCGTGGACGATCTGCAGCGCGCGGTCCATCTGGCCGGCCAGCATCGCGTCCACGGCCTTCAGCGACTGCTCCGAGGCCTTGGCGATGGCGTCGCGGTGCTCGGCCGAGGGCTTCTTCAGCACGTAGTTCGGCACCTCCGCCTTGTCGCCCGGGTGGCCGATGCCCAGGCGCAGGCGCCAGAAGTCCAGCGTCCCCAGCATGGCGTGGATGTCCTTCAGCCCGTTGTGCCCGGCGGCGCTGCCGCCGAGCTTGAGCTTGGCCTGGCCGGGCAGCAGGTCGAGTTCGTCGTGCACCACGAGGATCTGCGCCGGCGCGATCTTGAAGAAGCGCGCCAGGCCCGCCACCGAAACCCCGGAGCGGTTCATGTAGGTCATGGGCTCGAGCAACCACACCGGGCCGTCGACACCGGGCCGCGCCACCCGGGCCACCAGGCCCTGGTAGGCGCGCTCGGGCACCATGCGCGCGCCCCAGGACGAGGCCAGCGCGTCGAGCCACCAGAACCCGGCGTTGTGCCGCGTGGCCTCGTACTCGGTGCCCGGGTTGCCCAGGCCGACGAAGAGTCGAATCATGGCGGGTGATTATTGGTGGCGGGCGGGCATGAAAAAGCCCCACCGCGGTGGGGCTGCAGGGTGACACCCGGCCGGGGGGGGACGTGCGCAGGGCACGGGCCCGGCCGCGCGTTCGCTATTTCTTGTTCTGCTTCTCGTCCTTCTTCTTGGGCGCGGGCTTGCCCTTCTCGGCGGCCACCACCGGGGCCGGCGCGGCCTCTTCCTCGGCCTTGGGCACGCTGACGCTGACGATCACCGGGTTCAGCGTGCCGCGGCGCACGGCCTTGATGCCCTCGGGCAGCTTCAGGTCGCTGGCGTGCAGGCTCTGGTTCTTGCTGAGGCCCGACAGGTCGATGGTCACGAACTCCGGCAGCTTGGCGGCAAGGCACTCGATCTCGAGCTCCACCGCCACGTGGTTGACCAGGCACTTGTCGGTCTTCACCGCCGGCGAGTTCTCCTCGCCCGTGAAGTGCAGCGGCACCTTCTTGCGCAGGCGCGTGGTCTCGTCGACGCGCTGGAAGTCCACGTGCAGCACCTGCGGCTTGTAGGCGTGCATCTGGAAGTCGCGCAGCAGCACCTTCTGCACCTGTCCGCCCAGTTCCATCTCGAGGATGGACGAGTGGAAGGCTTCCTTCTTGAGGGCGAAGAACAGCGCGTTGTGATCGAGTTCGATCGTCTGCGGCGTGCCGGCACCGTAGACGATGCCCGGCACCTTGGCGGCGTGGCGCAGGCGGCGGCTCGCTCCGGTCCCCTGCTGCGTACGCTCGTAGGCGGTGAATTTCATGATGGCTCCAGATGGATGGGCGCCCGCGACCAGGCCGCCCGGGTGAAGGCCCGCCGCGCCGGATTGCGCCGCGGGCCGCTGCGCGGATCAGAAGTTGTTGTTCTGCTCCGCGAACAGGGAGGTGACCGACTCGCCGTCCGAAATGCGGCGGATGCTCTCGGCGAACAGGAAGGCCACGCTGAGCTGGCGGATCTTGGTGCAGCCCTTGGCCGCATCCGACAGCGGGATGGTGTTGGTGATGACGACCTCGTCGATCGCGCTCCGGGCGATGCGCTCCACGGCC
>JBKDQY010000125.1:0-18183 GCA_046341655.1 Betaproteobacteria bacterium
GGCGCAGCCAGCGGCTCGCCGATGAACAGGCTCTGCTGCGGCCAGGCGACGCTGCGCCAGTAGGCCTCGAGCGCCGTGGCGCCCTGCAGGTAGTGGCCCATCAGCACCTGCGGGTGCGGGAACTTCTGCAGGTGGTTGCAGGGCTCGCTCACGGCACCGTGGCTGGCCGTCGCGCCCGAGGCGATCCACTCCATCGCTGTGGCCTGGCCGTGCGAGCCAAGCAGGTCGCCGCCCCAGGACGTGAGGTGGTCACCCAGGCCGCCCGGCAGCCACTGCGGCGGCGGCTGCAGCGGCAGCTGCTCGCTGCCGGTGATGGCGATCAGCAGGCGCCGCGCCCCCGGCAGGGCCTGGGTGGCCGGCGCCTCCAGCCACACCACGCCGCGGCTGGCCGCCAGCGGCCCCGGCGGGTACAGGCGCGTGCGCACCTGGCGAGCCAGGTCGGGGCCGTCGAGCAGCAGCACCAGGGCTGGCGGGTCGGGCGGGCGCACCAGGCTGCCGTCGGCGGCCACGCCGCGGTCGATGAGCGACCTGGCCGCCTCCACCGAGGGCGCGGCCAGGAGCATCGAGGGGCGCCAGCCAGGCTCCTGCAGCGGCCGGTGCGAGGCCGAGTTGAACCAGCCCGAAGTGCGCGACCGCGCGCAGCCGTTGGCGCACAGGCCGAGGTCCAGGCCCAGCGCCAGCGCACCGGTGATGGCGTTGCAGGCCACGGCGTACGGCGCCACCCAGGCCAGCACCAGGGCCTGCGTGCGCGGGCCGAAGTGCGACTCGATGGCCCGGCGCAGGGCCTCGAACTCGGCGGGCTCCAGGGCGGCGCGGCGCGGCAGTTCCACCCGCAGCACCTGCTCAGGCAGCAGGCCACGCGCCTGCGCGTAGTGCTCGCCCACGGCCACCGAGTACGGGTCGCTCGCGTTGATGACCAGGCCGACATCGGCGGCCGTGAGCCTGCCGCGCAGCCGCGGCACGCCGATCCAGCGCCGGGCCGGTGCCTCCAGGGCGCCCGATGCCGGCACGGCCGGTGGCGGCGTCGGCTGCGCTCGTGATTCATGTGACGGCGGCGAGTTGCCGGTCGCCACGGTGCAGGCGATCGCGAGCACACCTGCCGCCACGCAAGGCCTGTTGCGCCGCATCAGATCCCGTATTGCAGCCCGCATTTTTGCCATGCAAAATGCAGGGTCTTCACCGGGCCCCCATGACCGCCGACACCCCGACGACCCCCACGATCCAGGTGCTCGAGCGCGCCTTCTCGTTGCTGGACCTGCTGGCCGCCTCCGACGAGCCGCTTTCGCTCAAGCAGATCAGCGAACGCTGCGGCCTGCACCCGTCCACCGCGCACCGCATCCTCAACGATCTCACCATCGGGCGATTCGTAGAGCGGCCGCAGGCCGGCACCTACCGCCTGGGGATTCGGCTTCTCGAGCTGGGCAACGCCGTCAAGGAACGGCTCGACGTGCGCGAGGCGGCGCTGGCACCGATGCGCGATCTGCACAAGCTGACGCACCAGGCGGTGAACCTGTCGTTGCGGCAAGGCGACGAGATCGTCTACATCGAGCGCGCCTACAGCGAGCGCTCCGGCATGCAGGTTGTGCGCGCCGTCGGCGGCCGCGCGCCCCTGCACCTGACCTCGGTGGGCAAGCTGTTCCTGGCTCACGACGATCCGGCGCGCGTGCGGGCCTACGCCGCCCGCACCGGGCTGGCGGGCCACACGCGCAACAGCATCACCGAGCTCGGCAAGCTCGAGCGCGAGCTGTCGCAGGTGCGGGCCACCGGCATCGCGCGCGACGACGAGGAACTCGAGCTGGGCGTGCGCTGCATCGCCGCCGGCATCCACGACGACCAGGGCCGCCTGATCGCCGGCCTGTCGATCTCGGCGCCGACCGACCGGCTCGACGAAGGCTGGGTGGAACGCGTGCGCAGCACGGCCCGACAGATCTCCGACGCGCTGGGCTACCGGGCCTAGTGGGTCGGGACGCCCTGCGGCACGCGATCCGCTGCCGGCAGCGATGGCTGCGGCGTCTCGGGCTCAGCCAGCGGTTCGGCGCGGCGGCTGAACGCGGGCAGCAGCGACTGCTCGGACAGCCACTTGCGCAGGCGCTCGGCATCACCGATGCGCGAGTAACGGCCTGCCGAATCGAGCAGCACCATGATGAGCTGGCGGCCGGCGAGCTCGGCCTGCATCACCACGCAGCGCCCGGCGGCAGAGATGAAGCCCGTCTTCTGCAGGCCGATGCCCCACTCGGGGTTGTGAACCAGACCGTTGGTGTTGCGGAACTCGACGGGCCGCGGCTTCGGGCCTACCGGGATCACTGCGCCCAGGGAGGTCGAGAGGTCGCGGATCACCGGGTGCGCCGAAGCCGCCCTGACGAGGCGGGCGAGGTCGATGGCGCTGCTGCGGTTGTCGGCCGAAAGCCCGGTGGGCTCGACATAGCGCGTGTCGGTCATGCCGAGTTCCGCCGCCTTGCGGTTCATCGCGCCGACGAACGCCCCCAAGCCACCGGGGTAAGTGCGGCCCAGCGCATGCGCGGCACGGTTCTCCGAGGACATCAGGGACAGATGCATCAACTCGCCGCGGCTCAGCCGAGTGCCGGGACGCAGGGCCGAACGAATGCGGCTGCCCACGGTGCCGCGGACGTCCTCCTGCGAAACCTCCAGCGGCTCGTCCAGCGACAGCCCCGCATCCACGACAACCAGGGCAGTCATCAGCTTGGTGATCGAGGCGATCGGAAGCACCGCCTCCGGGTTCTTGCTGAACAGCACCTCGTCGGTCTGCTTGTCGATGACCAGCGCGACGCTGGACTTCAGGTCGAGCGGATCGGCGGTGTTGTGCAGCCCTGTGATCTGACCGACCGACGGCGCACGGCGCGCCGGAGCCCGGGCCTTGCTGCGCGGCGGGGCCTTGCGGGTCGCCTGCGGGCGCGCCTTGGATCGGGCCTGGCTCTTGGCGGCCGCTGCCGGTTTGCCCTTGGCGTTGCTGGCTGAAGAGGCCGTACTGGCGTCGGCAGACGGCGCAAAGGACACCGCCAGCGCCAAAGCAATCGAGCCCAGGGCCGCCCGGATCGGGAAGGAAAACAATTTCAGACCCATGAATGCTCCTGGCCCAGCGACGCTCAGTGTAGTCGACGCCGGAAAACGCGCGCAATATCAATTGCTTGCATGCGTTTCCTCAAGTGCCGCTTCTGCGGGAGAACCCGAACGCCGAGGGCTGCGCCGTCAGCCTTGCGCGGCCACCCGCTCGGCCTTGCTGTGCAGCTTGTTCAGCGCCGACAGGTAGGCCTTGGCCGAGGCGACGACGATGTCCGGATCGGCTCCCACGCCGTTGACCACGCGGCCGCCGTGCTGCAGCCGCACGGTGACCTCGCCCTGCGATTCTGTCGAGCCGCTGGTGATGGCATTCACCGAATACAGCACCATCTCGGCGCCACTGTTCACCTTCGACTCGATCGCCTTGAGGCTGGCATCGACGGGGCCGTTGCCGTCGCTGTCGGCGTGGTGTTCGACGTTGCCGGCGGCGAAGGCGACGCGGGCGTGGGGCCGCTCGCCGGTCTCGCTGCGCTGGGCGAGCGATAGAAGACGGTAGTGCTCCTGCTCGGACGTGACGCTTTCGTCGCTGGACAGCGCAATGATGTCCTCGTCGAAGATTTCGGCCTTGCGGTCGGCCAGGTCCTTGAATCGCATGAAGGCGGCGTTCACCTCGGCCTCGGACTCCATCTCGATGCCAAGGTCCTGCAGCCGCTGCTTGAAGGCGTTGCGGCCGCTGAGCTTGCCCAGCACGATCTTGTTGGCGGCCCAGCCCACGTCCTCGGCGCGCATGATCTCGTAGGTGTCGCGCGCCTTCAGCACGCCATCCTGGTGGATGCCGCTGGCGTGTGCGAAGGCGTTGGCGCCCACCACGGCCTTGTTGGGCTGAACGACGAAGCCGGTGGTCTGGCTGACCATGCGGCTGGCCGGCACGATCTGCGTGGTGTCGATGCCGATCTCCAGGCCGAAGTAGTCGCGCCGCGTCCGCACGGCCATGACGATCTCCTCCAGGCTGCAGTTGCCGGCGCGCTCGCCCAGGCCGTTGATCGTGCACTCCACCTGCCGCGCGCCGCCGATCTTGACGCCGGCCAGCGAGTTGGCCACGGCCATGCCCAGGTCGTTGTGGCAGTGCACGCTCCAGACGGCGCGGCCGCTGTTGGGGATGCGCTCGCGCAGCGAGCGGATGAACTCGCCGTAAAGCTCCGGGATGGCGTAGCCCACGGTGTCGGGGATGTTGATCGTGGTCGCGCCCTCGGCGATCACGGCCTCGAGCACGCGGCACAGGAAGTCGGGGTCGCTGCGGTAGCCGTCCTCGGGGCTGAACTCGACGTCGTCGCAGTGCTGCCGCGCGAAGCGCACCGCCAGTTTCGCCTGCTCGAGCACCTGCTCGCGCGTCATGCGCAGCTTCTTCTCCATGTGCAGCTCACTGGTGGCGATGAAGGTGTGGATGCGCGAGCGGGCCGCGCCCTTCAGCGCCTCGGCGGCACGGCCGATGTCGCGGTCGTTGGCGCGCGCCAGCGAGCACACGGTGCTGTCCTTGATGGCCTGCGCGATGGCGCGCACCGCCTCGAAGTCGCCGTTGCTGCTGGCGGCGAAGCCGGCCTCGATCACGTCGACCCGCAGTCGCTCGAGCTGCCGCGCGATGCGCAGCTTCTCGTCGCGCGTCATCGAGGCGCCGGGGCTCTGCTCGCCGTCGCGCAGCGTGGTGTCGAAGATGATGAGCTTGTCGGTCATGGTCGTGCCTTTGCGTCGGTATGCGGGGCGCACGCAGCTTCGGGGAGGAGATCCAAGAAAAACGGCCCGCTGCTGTGCGCTGGCGGGCCGTTGATCGGGGAAGACGGGACGGTCGTTCGGGTGGAGACGGTCGCTTTCGATCAGGGCAGCCGCGGCGCGGTGCCTAGCTCTAGCGACGGGATCCGGATCGACGACATGAGCGGAATGTAGCACGCGCGGGCAAAGCGCCCACTCAGGGATGCAGGCCCTTCTCATCGGGCTCGTCAGTGGACAGCGCCACCACGCTGGCGTGCCGGCCCTTGAACTTGCGCCAGGCGTAGACGGCGTAGCCCGACAGCGCGTACAGGCAGAAGATGCCGAACAGGACCTTCGGCGGGTCCAGCGCCACCAGCGCGATCACCAGCATCACGGCGATGAGCACCGCAAACGGCACCGTGCGCCGCCCGCCCCAGACCTTGAAGCTGTAGAACGGCGCGTTGGTGACCATCGACAGGCCCGCGTACAGCGTGATCGCGAAGGCCGACCACTCCAGCCAGTCGATGCGGCTGATGCCCTTGAAGCCCGAGTCGTCCATGACCCAGATGAAACCGATGACCAGCGCCGCGGCGGCGGGGCTCGGCAGGCCCTGGAAGAAGCGCTTGTCGACGACGCCGATGTTGACGTTGAAGCGCGCCAGGCGCAGTGCCGCGCCGGCGATGTATACGAAGGCCGGGATCCAGCCCAGGCGCCCCAGGTCCTGCAGCGCCCACTGGTACATGATCAGCGCCGGCGCGGCCCCGAAGGCCACCATGTCCGACAGGCTGTCCATCTGCTCGCCGAACGCGCTCTGCGAGTTCGTCATGCGCGCGACGCGGCCGTCGAGGCTGTCGAGCACAGCGGCCACGAAGATGGCGATGCAGGCGGCCTCGAAACGGCCGTTGATGGCCATCACGATGCCGTAGAACGCCGAGAACAGTGCCGCCAGCGTGATCGCGTTGGGCAACACGTAGATGCCGCGCCGGCGCGGCGGCACCGGTGCGGTGTCTTCGTCGGGCGGGAGGTTGGGGTCGTCGCTCACGGGGCCCGAGGATAGCGCCCCGGCAGGGCCCGGGGCACGCCGATCAGTTGCGCGACTTGTCGACCAGCTTGTTGGCCTTGATCCACGGCATCATGGCGCGCAGCTTCTCGCCCACGACCTCGATGCTGTGCTCGCTGGTCAGGCGGCGGCGGCTGATCAGCGTCGGCGCGCCGGCCCGGTTCTCCAGGATGAAGCTCTTGGCGTACTCGCCGGTCTGGATGTCGCGCAGCGCCTGGCGCATGGCCTGCCGCGTGGCGTCGGTGACGATCTTCGGGCCGGTGACGTACTCGCCGTACTCCGCGTTGTTGGAGATCGAGTAGTTCATGTTCGCGATGCCGCCCTCGTAGATGAGGTCGACGATCAGCTTCAGCTCGTGCAGGCACTCGAAGTAGGCCATCTCGGGGGCGTAGCCGGCCTCCACCAGCGTCTCGTAGCCGGCCTTGATGAGCTCCACCGTGCCGCCGCAGAGCACCGCCTGCTCGCCGAAGAGGTCGGTCTCGGTCTCCTCGCGGAAGTTGGTCTCGATGATGCCGGCCTTGCCGCCGCCGTTGGCCGCGGCGTAGCTCAGGGCGAGGTCGCGCGCGCGGCCCGAGCGGTCGGCGTGCACGGCGATCAGGTGGGGCACGCCGCCGCCCTGCGTGTAGGTGCTGCGCACCGTGTGGCCCGGGGCCTTGGGGGCGACCATCCAGACATCGAGGTCCTCGCGCGGCACGACCTGGCCGTAGTGCACGTTGAAACCGTGCGCGAAGGCCAGGCTCGCGCCCTGCTTGATGCTCGGCTCGACGTCGTTCTTGTAGACGGCGGCGATCTGCTCGTCGGGCAGCAGGATCATCACGACATCGGCGCCCTTCACGGCCTCGGCGACTTCGGCCACCTTGATGCCGGCCTTCTCGACCTTGGCCCAGCTGGCGCCGCCCTTGCGCAGGCCCACCGTGACCTTGCAGCCGCTGTCGGTGAGGTTCTGGGCGTGCGCATGGCCCTGGCTGCCGTAGCCGATGATGGTGACGTTCTTGCCCTTGATGAGGCTGAGATCGGCGTCCTTGTCGTAATAGACCTTCATGGTTCTCTCTCCGTGAAAAACAGGTGTGGGTGGGCGCCGTTCAGACGCGAAGGATGCGTTCGCCGCGGCCGATGCCGCTGGCGCCGGTGCGCACGGTCTCCAGGATGGCGGCCCGGTCGATGGCCTGCAGGAAGGCGTCGAGCTTGGCCGAGTCGCCCGTGAGCTCCAGCGTGTAGCTCTTGTCGGTGACATCGATGATGCGGCCGCGGAAGATGTCGGCCATGCGCTTCATCTCCTCGCGCTCCTTGCCCACCGCGCGCACCTTCACGAGCATCAGCTCGCGCTCGGTGTAGCTGGCCTCGGTGAGGTCGACGACCTTGATGACCTCGATGAGCCGGTTCAGGTGCTTGGTGATCTGCTCGATGATCTCGTCGGAGCCCGTTGTGACGATGGTCATGCGCGACAGGCTCGGGTCCTCGGTGGGCGCGACCGTCAGGCTCTCGATGTTGTAGCCGCGGGCGGAGAACAGCGCGACGACGCGCGACAGGGCACCGGGCTCGTTCTCGAGCAGCACGGCAATGATGTGTTTCATGGTGGATGTCCTGGCCACGCGCTCTTCAGGCTTCGGGGCGGTAACCCCGGGCCCTTGGCCACGCGGCATCGGGTGGAAAGCGGACCGGCAACCGGCCGGCCCGCGGGAAAGCCGGCGCGGCCTACAGGTCTTCCGATCCCAGCAGCATCTCGGTGATGCCCTTGCCCGCCTGGACCATGGGCCAGACGTTCTCGGTGGGGTCGGTTCGCACGTCGAGGAAGACGGTGCGGTCCTTGAGGCGGATGGCCTCGCGGAGCGCCGGCTCCACGTCGGAGGGCTTCTCGACCAGCAGGCCCACGTGCCCGTAGGCCTCGGCGAGCTTGACGAAGTCGGGCAGCGCGTCCATGTAGCTGTGCGAGTAGCGGCCGCCGTAGTCCAGCTGCTGCCACTGGCGCACCATGCCCAGATAGCGGTTGTTCAGCGAGACGATCTTCACCGGCGTTCGGTACTGCTGGCAGGTCGACAGCTCCTGGATGCACATCTGGATGCTGCCCTCGCCGGTGATGCAGAAGACCTCGCTGTCGGGCTTGGCGAGCTTGATGCCCATCGCGTAGGGCAGGCCCACGCCCATGGTGCCCAGGCCGCCGGAGTTGATCCAGCGGCGCGGCTCGTCGAAGCGATAGAACTGCGCCGCCCACATCTGGTGCTGGCCGACGTCGCTGGTGATGTAGGCGTCGCGGTCCTTGGTCAGCTGCCAGAGCTTGTCGACCACCATCTGCGGCTTGATGACCTCGTCGCTGTGCTTGTAGGCCAGGCAGTTGCGCTTGCGCCACTCGTTGATCTGGCCCCACCAGGCGTTGAGCGCCGCGGTGTCGGGCCGGGAGTCCTGGGCGGAACGGGCCTCGCGGATCTGCGCGATCAGCTCGACCAGGACTTCCTTCACGTCGCCGACGATGGGCACGTCGACCTTCACGCGCTTGCTGATGCTGCTGGGGTCGATGTCGACGTGGATGATCTTGCGCTCGTTCTGCGCGAAGTGCTTGGGGTTGCCGATCACGCGGTCGTCGAAGCGCGCGCCCACGGCCAGCAGCACGTCGCAGTGCTGCATGGTCATGTTGGCCTCGTACGTGCCATGCATGCCCAGCATGCCCAGGAACTTGGGGTCGGAGGCGCGGATCGCGCCCAGCCCCATCAGCGTGTTGGTGCAGGGGTAGCCGAGCAGGTCGGCGAGCTCGCGCAACTCGGCGCTGGCGTTGCCCAGGATGACGCCGCCGCCGGTGTAGACGTAGGGCCGCTTGGCGCCCAGCAGCAGCTGCACGGCCTTGCGGATCTGGCCGCCGTGGCCCTTGCGCACCGGGTTGTAGGAGCGCATTTCCACCTTGTCGGGGTACTCGAAACGCGTGGCCTTGAGCGACACGTCCTTCGGCACGTCCACCACCACCGGGCCGGGGCGGCCCGTGCGGGCGATGTGGAAGGCCTTCTTCATCGTCAGCGCCAGGTCGCGCACGTCCTTCACGAGGAAGTTGTGCTTGACGATGGGCCGCGTGATGCCGACCGTGTCGCACTCCTGGAAGGCGTCCAGTCCGATGGCCGGCGTGGGCACCTGCCCGGTGATGATCACCATCGGGATCGAGTCCATGTAGGCCGTCGCGATGCCGGTGATGGCGTTGGTGACGCCGGGGCCCGAGGTGACCAGCGCCACCCCGACCTCGCCGGTGGCGCGGGCGTAGCCGTCGGCGGCGTGGATGGCGGCCTGCTCGTGGCGCACCAGCACGTGCTCGATGCTGTCCTGCTTGTACAGCGCGTCGTAGATGTACAGCACCGCCCCGCCCGGGTAGCCCCAGAGGAACTTGACGTTCTCGGCCTGCAGGCAGCGGACGAGGATCTCCGAGCCGTTGATCTCGGCGCCGGGTGCGTGGGAGGAAGGGGGAGAAGACGGTTGTGCCAGGGCGGCACGCTTGACTTCCGCGGCAGACAGATCCATGTTGAACCTCTGAGGTTTTCTCTGACGAAAATCCATCGGTGCACCTCTTCGCGCCCTCGTGGGGCGGATGTGGTGCCTGCGCGGTCTGGAGGGGGCCTGGGTAGGCCTTCGAGACCTGGTGCGCCCGCCGGGTGATGGAGCATCGCCCGGGCAAACGCGCACCTCAAAGAACGTTGTGCGAGCCCGCGATTATGCATCGTGGCCCGTCCAGGCCGCGGGGCGACGGTACGGGGCCCCGCGCTCTGGCCATAATCGCGACGCCCTGTCCTTGGGCGCCCCGGGCTACATGCCCCCCCACTGTTGGCCACCGATCAGGAACTCGCCGACTTCCTGCAGAGCGTCGAGCGACGCGCCTTCAAGCGCACGGCCTACGCGGTGCGAGACGACGACGCTGCCCTCGACATCGTGCAGGACGCGATGATCCGCCTTGCGGAAAGCTACGCCGACCGTCCGGCGGCGGAGTTGCCGCTGCTGTTCCAGCGCATCCTGTCCAACGCGACGATGGATTGGTTCCGCCGCGAACGGGTGCGCTCCGCGGTCGTGCGCCCCTTGAGCGACTTCGAGGGCGACCCCGAAGGAGAGGGCGACTTCGACCTGCTCGAATCGCTGCACCTGCTGGACGACACGCTTGGCACCGAAAGTGCTTCCGATGCGGCCTACCGCACGCAATTGCTGGGCCTGATCGAGGCGGCGTTGCAGGAACTGCCTCCGCGTCAACGGGAGGCCTTCCTGCTGCGTTACTGGGAGGAATTCGACGTGGCCGAAACCGCGGCGGTGATGGGTTGCTCCGAAGGCAGCGTGAAGACACACTGCTCCCGGGCCGTCCAAGCCCTGGCCAAGGCCCTGCACGACAAGGGAGTTCGATAATGAGCCGACTGCGCCCCGACACCTACGCGCTGGAGGCCCGCCTGGCTGGGCGCCTGGCGGGCGCGTTGTCCCTGGCCCAGGCCACCTTGCAGGCCGACACCGTCGAACGCTTGCGCTTTGCGCGGCAGACCGCCTTGGAGCGTGCCCGCCGGGCCCGCACCCCGGCGCGTGCCGTGGCTGCGGCCCCGGCCATGGTGGGTGGTGTGCTGGCCGGCGCGGCTGGCCGTGGCCTGGGCGGCCTGCCCTTCGGCCCGCCAGTGGGTTGGTGGCAGCGCGCTGCGGCGTTGCTGCCGCTGGTGGTGCTTGTGGCCGGCCTCGTGGGCATCGAGGAATGGGCACGGCAGGAACAGATCGCCGTGGCGGCCGACATCGACGCCCGGCTGCTCGCCGACGACCTGCCGCCCGAGGCCTATGCCGACCCCGGCTTCGCCGAGTTCCTGTTGCACGAGCCCCCTTCGCAGACACCGTGATGCCGGGTTCGTCCGCCCCCGCGAGTCCCGTCCAGAGCGCCCGCCTCGCGCTGCTGGCCGCGTTTGCGATGGCGTGGCTGACCTGTGCCGCAGGTGCGCTGGCCTCGGACAGCGTCGCCTGGTCCCGACTGAACCCCGTGCAGCAGCAGGCGCTGGCCCCGCTGCAGGCCGACTGGGCCACGCTCAGCGGGGATCGCCAGGCCAAGTGGCTCGAGGTGGCATCGCGCTTCCCCACCATGAGCGCCGCCGAGCGCCAGCGGCTGAACGAACGCATGGCCGAGTGGGTGCGTATGACGCCTGAGCAGCGGCGGACGGCCCGGCTGCAGTTCCAGGAAGTCCACCGCGTGCCTCCCGAGGACCGCCAGGCCGCCTGGAAGGCCTACCAGGCGCTGCCAGAGGCTGAGCGTCAGCGGCTGGCGCAGCAGAGGTCAGGCCCTGTGAGCACGCCCGCGCAGAAGTCGACACCGGTGTCCAAGGCCAAGTCCAACGTGGTGCAATCAGCACCTGTCGTGCCCAAGCGTGCTGCAGCCCCCGCGATGCAGCAGGCACGCTCGGGTGCCACCACCTCGCCGATGAACCGAACCCCCCTGCCCCCGGCCAGCATCCAGCACGGCCTGCCCAAGATCGCGGCCACGCCGGGTTTCGTCGATCCCGCGACTCTGCTGCCGCTGCGAGGGCCGCAAGGCGCGGCCGCGGCGGTGGAGAGCGAGCCGGCCGCCTCGGCCGCCGAGTCTTGACTTCCGGGGCCAACCCGGGCGGCACCGTCGAGGCGCCGACGCCGGGCGTGATGCGCCGCCTCGCTGCCTTCGTCTACGAAGGTGTCCTGGTGTTCGGCATCGTCGCGCTCGCCGGCCTGGCGTACGGCCTGGCCACGCAGCAACGGCATGCCCTGGTGGGCTCGTCCGGCCTGCAGGCCTTCCTGTTCGGCGTGCTCGGCCTGTACTTCGTGGTGTCCTGGGTGCGCAGCGGCCAGACGCTGGCCATGCTCACCTGGCATGTGCGCCTCGTCACTGCCCAGGGCCACCCGCTGCGGCCGCTGCGTGCGGTGGCGCGCTACGTGCTGGCCTGGGCGTGGCTCCTGCCGGGGCTCGGCATCGCACAGCTCGCGGGGCTCAAGGGGGGCGGCCCCGTGACGGCGGCGCTCCTGGGCTGGGTGCTGTTCTACGCGGCCCTGTCGCGCCTGCATCCCGACCGCCAGTTCCTGCACGACGCCCTGTGCCGCACGCGGCTGATCACCTGGTACCCGCCCCACCGACCCCGCAAGGCGCCAGCCCCATGAGCGACTCCCGCCCCCTGAGCATCTGCGTGTACTGCGGCTCGCGGCACGGCGCGCAGCCCGCCTACACCGAGGCCGCCCGCGCCCTGGGCGCGGCCATCGGTCAGCGCGGCTGGCAGCTGGTGTACGGTGGCGGCAAGGTCGGCCTGATGGGCGAGGTCGCCGACGCCACGCTGGCCGCCGGCGGGCGCGTGGTGGGCGTCATCCCCGAGAGCCTGCAGAAGCTCGAGGTCGGCCACACCGGCCTGAGCGAACTGCACGTGGTGCCGACGATGCACGTGCGCAAGCAGCTGATGGCCGAGCGCGCCGATGCCTTCATCGCACTGCCGGGCGGCATCGGCACGCTGGAGGAGTTGTACGAGGTATGGACCTGGCGACAGCTGAAGTATCACGACAACCCGATCGGGCTGCTCGACACGGCCGGCTACTGGCAGCCGCTGCTGCGATTCATGGACCACACCGTGGCCGAGGGATTCCTGGGCCCGGCGATGCGCGACCTGGTGCTGGTGGGCGACGAGCCCGTGGCGCTCCTGGAGCGCGTGGCCGCAGCGGCGCGGGTGGCACCCGGCGGCGACGACTACTCGAGGGTCTGAGCCGGCGTCAGATCGCGGCTTCGTCGGTCTCGCCGGTGCGGATGCGCACCACCTGCTCCACCGGCGTGACGAAGATCTTGCCGTCCCCGATCTTGCCCGTCTTGGCGGCCTTGACGATGGCCTCGATGCAGCGGTCGACGTCAGCCTCCTTGACGACGACCTCGACCTTCACCTTGGGCAGGAAGTCCACCACGTACTCGGCGCCGCGGTAGAGCTCGGTGTGGCCCTTCTGGCGCCCGAAGCCCTTGACTTCGGTGACCGTCAGGCCCGAGACCCCCACCTCCCCGAGCGCCTCGCGCACCTCTTCGAGCTTGAAGGGCTTGATGATGGCCGTGATCTGCTTCATGGGGACTCCGCCTGCGGGGATGCGACTGCAGATGATTTAAGCACGGAACCTCGAAGTGATGGGATAGCGCCAGTCTCTCCCGAATCCGCGATGGGTGATGCGGATACCCACGGGGGCCTGGCGCCGCTTGTACTCTGCCAGCTTGATCAGCCGCGTCACGCGCTCGACATCGGCACGCGCGTGGCCGCCGGCCACGATCTCCTCGATCGAGCGGTCGTCCTCCATGTACTGGGCGAGGATGTCGTCGAGCACCTCGTAGGGCGGCAGGCTGTCCTGGTCGGTCTGGCCGGGGCGCAGTTCGGCCGAGGGGGGCCGCGTGATGATGCGCTCGGGGATCACGGAGCCCACGGTGCCGTCTGCGCGGCGCGTCGGCTGGCGGTTCTTCCACTCGGCCAGGCGATAGACCAGGGTCTTGGCCACGTCCTTGATGACGGCAAAGCCCCCGGCCATGTCGCCGTACAGCGTGCAGTAGCCGGTGGCCATCTCGCTCTTGTTGCCGGTGGTCAGCACGATGGCGCCGGTCTTGTTGCTGAGCGCCATCAGCAGCGTGCCGCGGATGCGGGCCTGGAGGTTTTCCTCCGTCGTGTCGTCCGGCAGGCCGGCGAACTGCGGCGCCAGCCCGGCGCGGAAGGCCTCGAACATCGGCTCGATGGCGATCTCGTCATAGCGCACGCCCAGCCGCGTGGCCATGTCGCGCGCGTCGATCCAGGAGATGTCGGCCGTGTAGCGGCTGGGCATCATCACGGCGCGCACCTTCTCGGAACCCAGGGCATCCACCGCCAGGGCCAGCACCAGCGCCGAGTCGATGCCGCCCGACAGGCCGATGATCGCGCCCGGGAAGCCGTTCTTTCCCAGGTAGTCGCGCACGCCCAGCACCAGCGCCTGCCAGGCCTGCGCCTCCGGCTCGGGCAGCGACTCCACCGGGCCGGCCACGGAGCCGTCGGCCGCGATGTCGGCCACAAGCAGGGCCGGCTCGAAGCTGGCGGCGCGCGCGCCGACGCGGCCCTGCGCGTCGAGCACGAACGAGGCGCCGTCGAACACCACCTCGTCCTGCCCGCCCACCAGGTGCGAGAACAGCAGCGGGCAGCCCGTGGCGCGCGCACGCTCGGCCATGCGCTCCTCGCGCTCGCCGGCCTTGCCCAGATGGAAGGGGCTGGCGTTGAGCACGCACAGCAGTTCGGCGCCGGCCTCGCGCGCGGCGCGGCCGGGCTCGTCGAACCAGGCGTCCTCGCAGATGAGCACCCCGAAGCGGCGGCCGCCGGCCTCGAAGACCAGCGGCGGCAGGCCGGCATCGCGCCCGCTGGCGAAGTAGCGGCGCTCGTCGAAGACCTGGTAGTTGGGCAGTTCCCGCTTCGCGTAGGTGCCGGCCACGCGCCCGTCCTGCAGCACCGAGGCGGCGTTGTGGCGCTCGGCCACGGCCACCGAGCGCGTGCGCCAGCCGCCGCGCTCCGTGGCAGCCAGGGGATGACCCACGACGACGCTCAGGCCGCTGCAGTCCGCCAGCCGCGCGGCCAGCGCCTGCAGCACGCGGGCGCTCTCGGCCAGGAAGGCCGGGCGCAGCAGCAGGTCCTCGGGCGGGTAGCCGGTCAGCGCGAGCTCGGGCGTCAACACCAGGGCGGCGCCCTGGGCATGGGCGGCGCGCGCGGCGGCCTCGATCAGCCTTGCGTTACCGTCCAGGTCACCGACCGTCGCATTGACCTGCGCCAGCGCCACCCGCACCGGGGCCGCGGCCGGCTCGACGGAAGATGCAGCGATGGACATGTCGATCGACCTCGGAGACGAAGCGGCGGATTATCGCGCCCGGGTCTGCGACGACCCCTGCGCGGTCGACGCCGCCGCCTGGAACGCGCTGCTGACCGCGCAGCCCCGGCCCCCCCCCTTCATGCGGCACGAGTACCTCGCCGCGCTGCACGCCAGCGGCAGTGCGGTGCCGGGCACGGGCTGGACGCCCTGCTTCCTGCTGCTGGAGCGCGACGGCGCCCTGGCGGCGGCGGTGGCGCTGTACGCCAAGACGCACAGCTACGGCGAGTACGTGTTCGACTGGGCCTGGGCCGAGGCCTATGCCCGCCACGGCCTGCGCTACTACCCCAAGCTGCTGGGTGCCGTGCCGTTCACGCCCGTGCCGGGCACGCGGCTGCTCGCCCGCGACGACGCCGCCCGTCGGGTCCTGGTGCAGGCGCTCCGGTCGCTGCTGGCGCTCAACCCCAGGCTGTCGTCGGCGCACCTGCTGTTCATCGACGAGGCCGACCGCGCCGCGCTGCAGGCCAAGGGCTGGATGCCGCGCCAGGGCGTGCAGTTCCACTGGACGCAGGACCCCGCCGATCCCGCCCCGGACTTCGCCGGGCTGCTCGCACGGCTGCAGCGCGACAAGCGCAAGAAGATCCAGCAGGAGCGACGCCGCGTCGCCGAACAGGGCGTCGCCTTCAGCGTGCACGAGGGGGCGGCCATCACGCCGGCGCTGTGGGACTTCTTCCACCACTGCTACACGCTCACCTACGCCGCCCACCACAGCACGCCCTACCTGACGCGCGACTTCTTCGCGCGCGTGGCCGCCACGATGCCGGAGCACTGGCTGATGTTCGTGGCGCGCCGGGGCGACGAGGCGGGCGAGCCCGTCGCCGTCTCGCTCATCGCCATCGACCGCCCGCAAGGAGCGGCCTGGGGCCGCTACTGGGGTGCCACCGAGGCCATCAGCTGCCTGCACTTCGAGGCCTGCTACTACCAGCCCCTGGCCTGGTGCCTGGCCCAGGGCTTCGTGCGTTTCGAGGGCGGCGCGCAGGGCGAGCACAAGATGGCCCGCGGCCTGCTGCCGGTGGCGACCCACTCGGCGCACTGGCTGCGCGACCCGCGCTTCGCGGACGCGGTGGCCGACTTCCTGCAGCGCGAAGGCAACGGCGTGGCCGACTACGTGGACGAGCTGCGCGAGCGCAACCCGTTCAAGGCGCCGCCGCCGGGCGCGGCCTGAGGCGCGTTCAGGCCGCGTGCCGGGCCGCGTAGTTGGCGATGCCGGCCGTCACCTCGGCCTTCGCGGCCTCGGGGCCTTCCCATCCCAGCACCTTCACCCACTTGCCCGGCTCGAGATCCTTGTAGTGCTCGAAGAAGTGCTGGATGGTCTTCAGCCGCATCGGGTTGAGGTCCTCGGGCTTCTGCCACTGCGTGTAGATCGACAGGATCTTGTCGATGGGCACGGCCAGCAGCTTGTTGTCGCCGCCAGCCTCGTCGTCCATCTTCAGCATGCCCAGCGGGCGGCAGGTGACCACCACGCCCGGGATCAGCGGCACGGGCGTGATCACCAGCACGTCGACCGGGTCGCCGTCGTCGGCCAGGGTGTTGGGGATGTAGCCGTAGTTGCACGGGTAGTGCATCGCCGTGCTCATGAAGCGGTCCACGAACAGCGCCCCGGACTCGTGATCGACCTCGTACTTGATCGGGTCGCCGTTCATCGGGATCTCGATGATCACGTTGAACTCGTCGGGCGCCTTGGCGCCGGGGGTCACGTTGTGCAGGCTCATGGTGCGTTCGTGTGAATGGTGGAAAACCGCTGGCCTAGGCCAAACCCTGAGATTCTAGGTGTCGCCCTTGCCCACCCCTGACGGCGGGCGGCGGCCCGCCCCTGCCCCTTGGCAAACCCGGGAATGAGGCCGCCGGCTCGCGCGCTAGCATGACCCGGCTCTTTCTGAGGCCGAGCGGTACCGGCGTATCGACACGGGCCGTCGGCTTGCAGAGACCGACCACCAACGCATCGAGAAGAAGGAGACCTTTTCATGTCGACCCAGATGGCGCTCTACGTGGCGCTGGCTTGCGGGTTGGCCGCCGTCGTGTACGGGTTCTGGCAACGCAGCTGGATCCTTTCGCAGGACGCGGGCAACGCGCGCATGCAGGAGATCGCCGGTGCCGTGCAGCAGGGCGCGGCCGCGTACCTGGCCCGGCAGTACAAGACCATCGCGATCGTCGGCGTGGTGCTGGCGGTGCTGATCCTCGTGTTCCTGGGCCTGAAGACGGCGGTGGGCTTCGTGCTCGGGGCCGTGTTGTCGGGCGCCTGCGGCTTCATCGGCATGAACATCTCGGTGCGCGCCAACGTGCGCACCGCGCAGGCGGCCACCCAAGGCATCGGCCCGGCGCTGGACGTCGCGTTCAAGGGCGGCGCCATCACCGGCATGCTGGTGGTGGGCCTTGGGCTGATCGGGGTCGTGCTGTTCTTCTGGTGGGTGACGGCGGGCGCGAACCCGGCCGAAGGCACGCTGTCGGCGCTGCTCAAGCCGCTCTTGGGCGTGGCCTTCGGCTCCAGCCTCATCAGCATCTTCGCGCGGCTGGGCGGCGGCATCTTCACCAAGGGCGCCGACGTCGGGGCCGACCTGGTGGGCAAGGTCGAGGCCGGCATTCCGGAAGACGACCCGCGCAACCCGGCCGTGATCGCCGACAACGTGGGCGACAACGTCGGCGACTGCGCCGGCATGGCGGCCGACCTGTTCGAGACCTACGTCGTGACGCTGATCGCCACGATGGCGCTGGGCGCCATCATGGTGGCCGGCGGCGCGGCGATGGCCGGGGTGACCTACCCGCTGGTGCTGGGCGGCGTCAGCATCATCGCGTCCATCATCGGCTGCTTCTTCGTCAAGGCCAGCCCGGGCATGACCAACGTGATGCCGGCCCTCTACAAGGGCCTGGCGGTGTCCGGCGTGCTCAGCCTGGTGGCGTTCTTCTTCGTCACCCAGGCCATGTTCCCGAAGGCCGCCACCATCGGCGGCCAGAGCGTGAGCGCGATGAGCCTGTGGCTGTGCTGCCTGGTGGGCCTGGTGCTCACAGCCGGCATGGTGTGGATCACCGAGTACTACACCGGCACGCAGTACAAGCCGGTGCAGCACGTGGCGCAGGCCAGCACCACGGGCCACGGCACCAACATCATCGCCGGCCTGGGCGTCAGCATGAAGAGCACGGCCTGGCCGGTGATCTTCGTCTGCATCTCCATCTATGCCGCCTACGCGCTGGCGGGCCTGTACGGCATCGCCATCGCCGCCACCAGCATGCTGAGCATGGCCGGCATCGTGGTGGCGCTCGACGCCTACGGCCCCATCACCGACAACGCCGGCGGCATCGCCGAGATGGCCGAGCTGCCCAGCAGCGTGCGCGACATCACCGACCCGCTGGACGCCGTGGGCAACACCACCAAGGCGGTGACCAAGGGCTACGCCATCGGCTCGGCGGGCCTGGCGGCGCTGGTGCTGTTCGCCGACTACACGCACGCGCTCGAGGCGCGCGGCATGCTCGTGACCTTCGACCTGAGCAACCACCAGGTGATCGTGGGCCTG
>JBKDQY010000126.1:0-8080 GCA_046341655.1 Betaproteobacteria bacterium
GCGGCCTCGATCGTGAGGCCGCCGCCCACCGCGGTGAAGCGCGGCACGCTGCGCAGGCCCGACGAGGGCTGGCCCGGCTGCGTGGCGCGCGCCAGCTCGGTGGTGGGGGTGCGGAAGCTGACGGCCGTCCAGGCCTTGTCGGCGGCCACGTCGGGCGTGTGGGCGCCGGCGAAGCGGTCACGCCGCAGCGACTGCGTCACGCCGGCCCGGTCGACCACCGCCACGGCCACCTGGAAGCCCTGCCGGCGGCACTCGGCCATCGCGGCGTTGACGGCCTTCTGCGCGGCCTCGGGGGTGAGCAGGCGCACGGCGTGGGTGGCGCTGCCCCCCTGGGCCAGGGGGGCAGCGCTGGCCAGAGTGGCCGGGGGGGTGGCGAGCCGGTGCTTCATGGCTGAATCTCCGGTGGGGGGTCGAATGGCCAGCAGCCATGGTGACGCGAGCCCGGGGGTCCGCCCTTGCGGCGCATCAACGACGCGAGCGCCTCGCTGCCGCACCCGCACTGCGCGGGCTCCTCACGACGCGCGTGATGCGCGGTCAGCGAGGCGCAGGCTTGCCGGGCATCGGCGGGTCGTCCAGGGCCAGCGCGAAGGCCTCGTCGCGCGTCATCGACGCGCCTGCCCGCATCAGCTCGCGCTGCGCGGCCGCCGGCAGGGCCCGGTCCAGCCCCTCCTGCAGCTGAGCGCGGCGCTGAACGGCCGATGGCCACCGGGTCTCGCCGCTCTGGGCGATGGCGGCATCGACGTGACCGGCCAGGCGCGCGGCCACGTCCCACTGCCCGCGCGCACCGGCGGCCGCCGCCAGCGGCTCGAGCAGCCGCAGGTCATCGCCCTCGCGGGCGAGCAGCCTGCGCGCCCTCCGGGCCACGGGCATCGCCTCGTCCCCGCGGCCCAGTTGCACCAGCGCGACCACCAGGGCGTCCATGACATGGCCGACGATGTTCTCGTCCACGCCCAGCCCGTCCAGTGCCTCCAGCGCGGCGCGGGCATGGGCCTCGGCCTCGGCGGGCCGGCCCAGCGAGATCTCGCAGTCGGCCACGTTGGCACCCCAGGCCACGTGCATCACCCAGACCCCGGCCTGCGCGAGCAGCTCGGCCTGCTGGCGCGCACACGCCAGCGCCTCGTCGGCGCGGCCCTGGAGCTGCAGCCAGCGGTGCTTGGCCCAGCGGAAGCTCGAGCGCAGCGCCGGTGGCCAGGCGTCTCGCTCGATGCGCTCGCCCTCCTCGATCAGCGCCTGGGCCTCTTCGACGCGCCCCTGGCGCGCGCCGATGGCGATGGTCCACGTCAGGGCGTCGTACAGCAGCCCCTCGTCGCCCAGCGCCCGCCAGGCCGCGATCGCGCGGTGGCCGGCCTCCAGCCCGGCGGCATGGCCGTTGCGCCCGGCGGCGAAGGCGATCCGCGACCAGAAGCGGCCGGCCAGTTCCGCCGGCGTGTCGGCGCGCACCCGGCCGCGCAGCGGCAGCACGCGCTCCAGGTATTCGGCGTTGAGCGCCGCGGTCAGGAACACGTGGCTCGCGCCGGCGGCCAGGCGCAGCACCAGCCCGTCGTCCGCATGGTCCTGCGCCCAGGCCAGGGCGGCGCGCGCGTTGTCCAGCTCGGCCACCAGCGCCTGGGGCGGCGCCGGCGGCGTGCGCCACAGGCGGGCGTCCTGCCGGCGGACGGTCAGCCACTCGTCCAGGGCACGCGCGTGGCGCTCGCGCAGCCGGTCCTCCTCGCCCGCCTCGCGGAGCCGCTCCAGCGCGAACAGCCGTGCCGTCTCCAGCAGGCGGTAGCGCGGCGAGGCGCCACCCTCGGCCAGCACCAGCGAGCGGTCGACCAGGGTCGCGAGCTGTTCCACCACCTCCCAGGGGCCGAGCTCGGCATCCACCGCCACCTGCTACACCGCCTCGAGCGTGCAGCCCCCGGCGAACACCCCAAGCCGGCGGAAGACGCGCTGCGCCTCGGCCGGCAGCAGGCCGTGGCTCCAGGACAGCGCGGCCTGCAGCGTCTGGTGTCGCGGCAGGGCGGCCGCGCTGCCTGCGGTCAGCAGCTGGAAGCGCGCGTCGAGCCGCTGCCGCAGGCCCTCCAGCCCCAGCAGGGGCAGCCGGGCAGCGGCCAGCTCGATCGCCAGCGGGATGCCGTCGAGCCGCCGGCAGACGTCGGCCGCCGCTTCCCAGGTGGCCTCGTCGAGCGTGAAGGACGGGTCCACGGAGCGCGCGCGGGCCTCGAACAGCGCGACCGCATCGCTGCCGCGGCAGGCTGCCACGCCGCTGCCATCGGGCAGCGACAGGGGCGCCAGGCGCAGCCGCTGCTCGCCGGGCAGCTGCAGCGGCGCCTGGCTGGTGACGAGCACGTGCACCGAAGGCGCCAGCTCCCCGAGCGCGCCGACCAGCGCGCGCACGCCGCCCAGCAGGTGCTCGGCGTTGTCCAGCACCAGCAGCGCCCGGCTGTCGCGCAGCCGCCCGGCAACGGCCCGCGCCGCATCGGCACGGCCACCGAGCGTCAGGCGCAGCGCGTGCGCAACGGCGTCGGGCACGCGCTCCGGGTCCGCGAGGGGCGCCAGCGCGATCCACCAGGCGCCGTCACCGAAGCCCGGCAGCAGGTCGGCGGCCACGGCCTGGGCCAGCCGGGTCTTGCCCACGCCCCCGCTGCCCAGCAGCGTGACGAGGCGGTGAGCTGCCACGAGCCGGCCGAGCGCCGCGCGGTCGCGGGCGCGGCCGATCAGCGGCTCGACGGCCTCGGGCAGGTGACCGCGAGGCTGCGCCGGCCCGCCCGTCGCCGGGCCGGCGGGCTCCTGCCCGTCGTCGGGGCCGTCGCCGACGACCGGCAGCACGAAACGGTAGCCGCGGCCCGGCACCGTGACGATGGCCTCGCGGCCCAGCACCTGGCGCAGCGCCTGCACCTGCCCGCTCAGGTTCGCGGCATCCACCCGCTGGTCCGGCCAGACCCGGGCCTGGAGCTCGGACTTCGGCACCACCCGGTCGCGCAGCTGCACCAGCACCCCCAGCAGGTCGAAGGCGCGGCTGCCGAGCTTCACGGGCTCGCCGTCGGCGAGCAGGCGCTGCCGCCCGGGCTGCAGCGTGAAGGCGCCGAAGCGGATGCTGGCGGCACGGGCCGCCGGGGCCGCCCGGGGCGGCGCGAGCACGGGCCGGCCCTGCAGGACCCGGCCCAGTTCCCGGGCCAGCGTCTCCACGTCGGCGTAGCGCTGCTCCGGCCGAAGGGCCAGTGCCATGGCCAGCACCGCGCCGAGTTCGCCGCGCAGCGCACGGCGGGCGCGCGCGTCGGTCGTGGCTTCGCTGGCCGGGCGCACCTCTCCCCGCTCGATGGCCGATTGCAGTTCGGCCCTGCGGCCGGGCTGCACGGCGTAGGGGGCGGCGCCGGTCAGCAGTTCGTAGGCCACCACGCCGAGGCTGTAGAGGTCGCTGGCGGCGGTCAGCGCCTCGCCCCGCACCTGTTCCGGACTGGCGTAGGCCAGCGTCAGCGCGTGCCCGGTCGACTCGGTCAGCGCCGTCTGCGCGGCCGCGCCGTCGTCCTGCTGCATCAGCTTGGCGATGCCGAAGTCCAGCAGCCGCACCTGCCCGTCGTCGGTGACGAGGATGTTGGCGGGCTTGATGTCACGGTGGATGACGCGCCGTCCATGCGCATAGGCCACCGCTTCGCACACCTGCAGCAGCAGAGCCAGGCGCTGCTTCACCGACAGCGCGTGGTCGCGGGCATGGGCATCGATGGGCCGGCCGCGCACGTACTCGAGGGCCAGCCAGGGCCGGCCGACATCGTCAAGGCCGGCGTCGTACAGCCGCGCGATGTTCGGGTGCTCCAGCTTCGCCAGGATGTCGCGCTCCCGCGCCAGCCGTTCGGCCAGCCCGCGCACCCAGGTCAGGCGCGGCAGCTTGAGCGCCACGGGCCGCTTCAGGAGCCCGTCGGCCCGCTCCGCGAGCCACACGCTGCCCATGCCACCCTCTCCCAGCTCGCGGACCAGCCGGTACGGGCCCACGGCGTCGCAGGCCCGCGGCACCGCGGGGTCGGCCGCGCCGGCCAGCACCGGCGACGCGCGGTCGATCTTGGGCAGCGTCGCCAGGAAGTCTCCCGACTCGACCTGCGATCGCGTCTCGAGCAGCCGGGCCAGCATCGCCCTCAGCGGCGCGTGCTCCTCGGGCAGCTCGCGCAGCCAGGCCGCGCGGGCGGCAGGCGCCAGCGCCAGCGCCTCGTCGAGCAGTCGGCTGAGCTGCGGCCACTCGGCCGCCAGCTCGCCCAGCCGCGCCAGCGCCTGCGCTGCGCCTTCGCCGTGGGTGGCGTGACGGCTCATGCTGTGCGTCGGGCTTCAGAGAAGGCCCTCGATAGGCAGCCACGACAGCAGCTTCGCGCCCACGCGCCGCAGCAACCCGGCGCCGGGCTCGGCGTCGTGGACGACCGGCCCCGCCGCGGTCTGCTCCTCCCACTGCAGCCGGCCGTCGGCGGCAAGGCCCAGCCGGTAGGTGGCGGCCAGCAGGTCGCGATCGATCCCGGCCGCCAGGGCACGGTTGAGCTCGGGGCTGAGGATCGCCAGGCCCATCTCGGTGTTCAGGTGGGCGGACCGCGGGTCGAGGTTGAAGGAGCCGACGAACAGCCGCTCGCCGTCGGCCAGGAACACCTTGCCGTGCAGGCTGGCCGCCGAGGACGCGCCCAGGCGCGTGCGCCAGGGGGGCGCCTCGGCGCCGCCCGGCGCAGGCGGGTACGGTTTCAGTTCGTGCAGTTCCACCCCCGCGGCCAGCAGCGCGCGCCGGTGGCGCGCGTAGCCCGTGTGCACCGCCAACACGTCGGTCGCGGCCAGCGAGTTGGTGACGATGCGCACCTTCACGCCGCGCCGCGCCAGGTCGGCCAGGCCCTGCACGCCTGCGTCGCCGGGCACGAAGTAGGGCGAGACGAGATCCAGCGTCGAGCGCGTGAGCGCGATCCAGGCCAGGATCGGCTCGGTGATGCGCGCGCCCGGCTCCGCCGACCCGGTGCGCCGCGCCGGCTTGTCCGGGGCGTCGGACAGCACCTTCACGGGCGCCCACTGCAGCGCCGGCTGGCCCGGCGCCGCGGCCGCCAGCCAGGGCGTGCCCTCCAGACGCGCCAGCAGCGCCGCCACCTCGGGAACGCCCGCCGGGTCGGCGAGCTCCCGGCGCAGGCGGTCGAGCACGGCCGGCTCCGCCGGCCCGAGCAGGCCGGCCAGCGGGTAGGCGCGCTCGCTGTTCCAGAAGGCGTCGAAGTGCCGCGCCGTCTCCAGCGCCGCCGGGCCGAAGGCCAGCACGTCCATGTCGGCGAACACCGTGGCGGCGTCGGCGCCGAAGTAGCCGTCGGCCACGTTGCGCCCGCCCACCACGGTGGCCAGCCCGTCGGCGGTGAACGACTTGTTGTGCATGCGGCGGTTGAGCCGCCCGAAGTCGGTGAGGTAGCCCAGCGCCTTGAAGCGGCGCTGTCCGAAGGGGTTGAACAGGCGGACCTCGATCGCGGGGTGGGCGTCCAGCGCCTGCAGCCACTCGTCCATGCCGTCGCTGCCGTTGTCGTCGAGCAGCAGGCGCACGCGCACCCCGCGGGCGGCCGCCCGCCACAGTTCGCGCATCAGCAGCCGCCCCGAGGCGTCGGGACGCCAGATGTAGACCTGGACGTCGAGCGAGCGCTGCGCCAGGCGCACCAGCTGCACCCGCGTGGCCAGGGCCTGCGCCGGGTCGCCCAGCAGCGCCAGACCGCTGTGGCCGGCCTCGGCCGGGCGCGGCTGCATGGCCCGCGCCAGCGGGCTGTCGGGACCCGCGACCAGCACGGACTGCGCCTCGCGCTCGGGCAGCGGCGGCAGCGCGCTCGTGCAGCCCGAAAGCACCGGCAGCACGGCCACCGCGAGTGCCAGCGCGGCCCTCATGCGTCGGCGCGCGGCAGCCGCAGCGTGAAGCGGCTGCCACCGCCCGGCGCGGCCTGCACGTCGATGTGGCCGCCGTGCAGTTCCAGGATGCGCCGCGTGATCGCCAGCCCCAGGCCGGTGCCCTCGTAGCGGCGACGGGTGTGCAGCCGCTGGAAGGGCTGGAACAGGCGCGCGGCGGCGCCGGGATCGATGCCGATGCCGTTGTCCTGCACCTGCAGCACGCGCATCGGGCCCTCGTCGAAGGCGCGCAGGGTGATCTCGGGCGCACGGCCCGGCTCGACGAACTTCACGGCGTTGCTCAGCAGGTTCTGCAGCACGAGTTGCAGCATAGCCGGGTGACCGAGCACACGGCCCAGCGGCGCGGCGTCGATGCGCGCACCGGTCTGCGCCAGCCGCTGCGCCAGGGCCTCGCGCACGGACTGCAGCAGCGCGTCGAGGTCCACCGGCTGCAGCGGTGGCGGCTCGCCCTGCTGCACGCGCACGTACTGCAGCATGTCGTCGAGCAGCGTGCGCATGCGCTGCGTGCCCTGGAGCATGAGCGCCAGGTGGCGGCGCGAACCCTCGTCGAGTGCGGCGGCGGCGTCCTCCTGCAGCAGGCCGCCGAAGCTTGCGATGGTGTTCAGCGGCTCGCGCAGGTCGTGCGCCGAGAAGTGGACGAACTGCTCCAGCCCCTCGTTGGCGCGCCGCAGCGCCTGCGTGCGCTGTGCCAGCCGCTCGCGGCTGCGGCGCAGTTCGTGCAGCGTCGTGGCCAGCAGTTGCCCGGGCAGCAGCGCCGCGGCCACCGCCAGGTACACGAACAGCTGCTGCCAGGCCGCGCTCAGCGGCGGCGGCACCAGCAGCCCGGTGCCCAGCGCCGCCGCCAGCGTCACCGACACCAGCAGCGTGAGCAGGTAGGCGCCCGCCACCGGCAGCACCACGGCCGCGGCCAGCAGCGGCAACGTGGCGTACACCAGCGAAAACGGCAGCAGCGCGGCGGCCAGCAGCGTGCCGCCCACGGCGCCGCAGGCCAGCATCCAGGCCGGCAGGCTGGCGGCCAGCGTGCGCAGCGGCCGCGGGCCCTCGCGCGCCAGCAGCAGCGCCAGCGGCAGCACCGACAGGCTGCCGATCACGCTGCCTTCCACCCAGGGCAGCCACAGGCCCGTGAAGCCATGCTCGACCGACGAGCGCACGGACAAGAGCGCCACCGTGGCCGCCAGCACAGACGGCAGCAGACTGCCCAGCAGCAGCGTCAGCCCCAGCGCCGCAGCCGAGGCGATGCCGCTGGCGTGCAGCCCGGCCCGACGCAGCAGCGCAGCGGCCAAGGCGATCTCGAGAAGGTTCGGCGGCACGAAGGACAGCGCGACCAGCGGCTGGTCGCCCCAGGCCGCGTTGGCGGCTGCGTTGCCCAGCGCGACGGCCGCAAGCAGCCAAGGCCAGTCGCGCGGGCCCCGGTGCGCCAGCGCCGCCACGGCCAGCGCGTTGGCGTACCAGATGGCGGCCACGCTGCCCGGCTGGCGCGACAGCTCCAGCGAGAGCACGGCCGCCAGCGCGTGGGCCAGGCCCAGGGCCGGCGCCAGCCAGCGCAGAGGCTGTTGCGAAAGCCAGGCCGCCGGCAGGGCGGCCGCGGGCCCGGCCGCGTCGTCGGCGCCCGCCGGCTGCATCACGGTGCGTCCGGCGCACGCGCGCCGCCGTGGGGGCCGGCACGGCGCCGCCACGCCAGCACCCCACCCAGCAGCGCCGCCAGCAGCAGCAGCGCCGCCGCCACCCACAGCAGCGGCGGCCGCGCCGGGGTCATCAGCTGGCTGCCGTGCAGCGGGCCCATCCAGCGCTGCTGGATTGCGGTGCGCTCCTGCAGCGGCAACGCGGCGATCGCGGAGTCCAGCCGCTGCAGCAGGTCGGCACGCGACTTCGGCACCGCCAGGCTCAGCGCGTAGTCGAAGCCGATCGGCCCGGCCGCGCGCAGGCCGGCGATGGCGTGGCGCTGCGTCACGAAGGCGGCGCTGGCTGCGTCCAGCACGGCCGCGTCGTTCCGGCCCTCGGCCACGCTGCGCAGAGCCTGCACGTCGTCGGACACCGGGGCCCAGGCCACCTGCGGGTAGCGGCCGCGCACGAAGGACTCCACCGCGTAGCCCGCGCCCACCGCAACGCTGCGGCCGGCCAGCGCCACCAGCACCGCCGACCCGTCGTCGGCGGCGGGCAGCACGGCCCCCTGCCGCACCACCACGATGGCCGGCACGCTGACGTACGG
>JBKDQY010000127.1:0-11673 GCA_046341655.1 Betaproteobacteria bacterium
CGTGGTGGCCGGCTACGGCGACGTGGGCAAGGGCTCGGCGCAGGCCCTGCGCGCCCTTTCCGCGCAGGTGTGGGTGACCGAGATCGACCCCATCAACGCCCTGCAGGCCGCGATGGAGGGCTACAAGATCGTCACGATGGAGTACGCCGCCGACAAGGCCGACATCTTCGTGAGCGCCACCGGCAACAAGAGCGTCATCACGCGCGCCCACATGGAGGCGATGAAGGACGAGGCCATCGTCTGCAACATCGGCCACTTCGACAACGAGATCGACGTCGCCTCGCTGGCCGACTGCACCTGGGACGAGATCAAGCCGCAGGTCGACCACGTCGTCTTCCCCGACGGCAAGAAGATCATCATGCTGGCCAAGGGCCGCCTGGTGAACCTGGGCTGCGGCACCGGCCACCCGAGCTTCGTGATGAGCGCGTCCTTCGCCAACCAGACCATCGCGCAGATCGAGCTCTTCAGCCACCCCGACAGCTACGACATCGGCAAGGTCTACGTGCTGCCCAAGCACCTCGACGAGAAGGTGGCGCGCCTGCACCTGAAGAAGGTCGGCGCCATGCTCACCGAGCTGACCGACGAGCAGGCCGCCTACATCGGCGTGCCGAAGCAGGGCCCGTTCAAGGCCGAAACGTACCGGTATTGAGCCCCCAGGCTCGCTGGCGCCCGCCACCCCCCGAGGGGGCCGTTCGCCAGCGGCCCGGCAGAGCCGGTTCCGCGGCTTCCGCTTGATGTCGGCCCCGCGCGATGCGCGAGGGCCGGTTCTTCTGCATTCAACAGGAGGCGGCCATGGCTGGTAGCGTCCCGACCTCGTTCGAGTTCTTTCCGCCCAACACCCCCGTCGGCAGCGACAAGCTGAAGACGGTGGTGTCGGAACTGGCGGCCGTGCGGCCGGAGTTCTTCAGCGTCACCTACGGCGCTGGCGGCTCCACGCGCGAGAAGACGCTGGCCACGGTGAAGGACATCGCGGCGATGGGCTTTGATGCCGCCCCGCACCTGAGCTGCGTGGGCAGCACGCGCGAGGGCATCCGCGAGATCCTCGACACCTACCGCGCGCAGGGCATCCGGCGCCTGGTGGCGCTGCGCGGCGACCTGCCCTCGGGCACCGCCGTGGCCGGCGAGTTCCGCTACGCCGCCGACCTGATCGCCTTCATCCGCGAGACGCAGGGCGCCGACTGGCACATCGAGGCCGCCGCCTACCCCGAGTACCACCCGCAGCAGCGCTACGCGCGCAAGGATCTCGAACACTTCGCGGCCAAGATGAAGGCCGGCGCCGACAGCGCGATCACGCAGTTCTTCTTCAACCCCGACGCCTACTTCCACTTCGTGGACGAAGTGCGCAAGCTGGGCGTGGAGGCACCCATCGTGCCGGGCATCATGCCCATCCACAACTACGCGAAGATCGCGCAGTTCGCGGCCCGCGACGGCATCGAGATCCCGCGCTGGGTGGCTCTGAAGATGGAAGGCTTCATGGACGACGCCGCCAGCGTGCGCGCCTTCGGCATCGAGGTCGTGGCGCGGCTGTGCGAGCGGCTGGTGGCCGGCGGCGCGCCCGCCATCCACTTCTACACGCTCAACCAGAGCGCGCTGAGCCTGGACGTCTGCCGCCGCCTGGGCTGGCTGTGAGGCGTGCCCCAGCGGGCCCGGTTCACCCCCGGGGCCCGCGCCAGGCCAGGCCCTCGTCGGTGAGCATGGCGTCCAGCGGCACGTCGTGCGGCTCGGCCTCCAGCCAGGGCACGAAACCGTGCGCGTAGGCCAGGCCCACCGTCGTGGGGCGCGGCTCCAGCGTGGCCAGCGTGCGGTCGTAGAAGCCGCCGCCATAGCCCAGCCGCACGCCGCCCGGCCCGTAGCCCACGCAGGGCACCAGCAGCAGCGTGGGGTGGAACACCGGCGTGTCCTTGGGCTTGGGGATGCCGTAGGCGTCTTCTTCCATCTCGCAGCCGGGGAACCACATCTGGAAGCGCAGCTGCCGGGTGAGCTTGTCGGTCACCGGCAGGCCGATGACCCGCTTGTCGTCGGCCTCGGCCCAGCGGTACAGCGCCGGCAGCGCGTCGAACTCGCCCTTGATGGGCCAGTAGGCGCCCACGGCGAGGTCCTTGCGCTCCAGCAGGTACACGCGCAGCACCTCCTGCAGGTGCATGGCGCGCTGGTGGCGGTCGATCAGCGTCTGGCGCTCGGCCTGCAGCTGGCGGCGCAGCGACTTCTTGTCGCGCGAGGGCTCGAACGAAGGCAGGCTGAACGACATGGCGGGACGGCGGGGTGACGGCTGCGGCCCGCTATTGTCCCCGCTGGACCACGCCCTGCGCCAGCGGGTCTGATCGGGGCACCCGGCCCGCCCTGCCGGGCGATGCGCTAGATTCGGCCGCATGAGCCGCCCGACGCCGCCCTTGGGGCGATTCCTGCTGAGCACCGGCGCCGCGCTGCTGGCGCTGGGCACGACCGCCGCGCCGGCCCAGGCCCCGCGCAACGGCTCCGCCGTGCTGGCCGCCGGCACCGACGACACCCTGCTGCAGGCCCGCGAGGCCCTGCGCCGCAAGGACCAGGCCGCGCTCGCCGCCGCCGCCGCCAGCCTGCAGCGCGCGCGCCACCCGCTGGCGCAGTGGGCCGACTACTGGGCGCTCACCAACCGCCTGGTGGAGGCGCGCCAGGCCGACCTCGACGCCTTCTACGCCCGCTGGCCCGGCACCTACGTCGAGGACCGGCTGCGCAACGACTGGCTGCTCGAGCTGGGCGCGCGGCGCGACTGGGCCAACTTCCGCGTCGAGTTCCCGCGCTTCCGCATGAACGACGACCGCGAGGTCACCTGCTACGCCCTGCTCACGCAGCACGAGGACGGCGTGGACGTGCGCGCCGCAGCGCAGGCCGCCTGGCTGGCGCAGCGCGAGTTCGACGACGGTTGCCAATTGCTGGCTGCCACGCTGCGCGGCGCCGGCCGCCTGGCCGACGCCGAGGTCTGGGCCAAGGCACGCGCCGCCGCCGAGGCCAACCGCCCGCGCGCGCTGCGGGCCGCCGTGGCGCTGCTCGGCCCCGCACCCGAGCGCCACGCCGCCGAGCTCTGGGAGAACCCGCAGCGCTGGCTGGAACGCTCGGCGCGCCCGGCGGCGCCGCAGTCCTTCGAGCTCGAGCTGCTGGCGCTGATGCGCCTGGCCGCCACCGACCCCGACGCCGCCGCTGCGCAGCTGGCCGCGCTGGCACCGCCCGCCGACCCCGGCCGCGCCCGGCTGCCGCTGGGCCACCAGGCCCTGGCCTGGGCCCAGGTGGCGCGGCAGTCGGGCCTGCGCCTGCAGCCGCAGGCGCTGGACCACGCGCTGCGCGCCTGGGCCGCCTGGGACGCCGCCGCCCGCCCGGGCACGCCGCCGCCCTTCAGCACCGAGGCGCTGGCCTGGCAGGTGCGCGCCGCGCTGCGCGCGCCGGAGTCCGACGCCCGCCGCTGGCCGCTGGTGCAGCGCGCCATCGATGCGATGAGCCCGGCCGACCGGGCCGACGAGGCCTGGGCCTACTGGCGCGCGCGCGCCGTGCTGGCGCAGGCCCCCGCCGGACCGGCCGGCGAGCCGCAGCGCCAGCTCGGGCGCGAGGCACTGCAGGCGCTGGCCCCGCGCCTGAGCTTCTACGGCAAGCTCGCCACCGAGGAGCTGGGCCGCGCGGTCATCCCGCCGCCGCCGCCCGCGCCGTTGACCGAGCCCGAGCAGGCGGCCGTCCGCCAGCGCCCGGGCCTGGATCGCGCGCTGCAGCTCATCTCCCTGGGCCTGCGCAGCGAGGGCGTGCGCGAGTGGAACTTCACGCTGCGCGGCATGGCCGACCGCGAACTGCTGGCCGCCGCCGAGATGGCCTGCGCCCGCGAGGTCTGGGACCGCTGCATCAACACCTCGGACCGCACGCGGGCCGAGATCGACCTGCGACAGCGCTTCCCGACGCCGTTCCGCGAGCAGGTGGTGGCCAAGGCGCGACAGACCGGTCTCGACCCCGCCGTCGTCTACGGCCTGATCCGCCAGGAGAGCCGCTTCATCATGGACGCACGCTCGCACGTCGGGGCCTCGGGGCTGATGCAGCTGATGCCCGCCACGGCCCGCTGGACCGCACGTCAGGTGGGCCTCACCTGGAGCCCGGAGCTCATCAACGACCGCGACGTCAACCTGCTGCTGGGCAACACCTACCTGAAGCGCGTGCTCGAGGACTTCGGCGGCTCGCTGGCCATGGCCACCGCGGCCTACAACGCCGGCCCAGGCCGGCCGCGCCGCTGGCGCGAGGGCGCCACGGTGGAAGCCGCCGCCTGGGCCGAAGGCATCCCGTTCAACGAGACGCGGGACTACGTCAAGAAAGTCTTGTCCAACAGCGTCTACTACGCGGCCGTGCTGGGCCAGCCGGTGCCGTCGATCAGGGCCTTGCTCGGCCCGCCGATCGCGCCGCGCCCACCCGGCGAGCCGGCCCCCAACCGCGACATTCCCTGACCATGCCCGCTCTTTCCTCGATGCGCCGCGTGCTGGTGCTGGGCGGCAGCGGCTTCGTCGGCCGCGCCCTGTGCGAACGGCTCGCGCAGAGCCACCCCGCGCTGCGCCTGCTGGTGCCCACCCGCCGCAACGCCCACGGGCAGGCCGTGCGGCCCCTGCCCAACGTCGATCTCGTCACCGCCGACGTGCACGACGAGACCGCGCTCGCCCGGCTGGTCGGGGGCTGCGACGCCGTGGTCAACCTCATCGCCATCCTGCACGGCAACGAGGCGGCCTTCGAGCGCGTGCACGTGGCGCTGCCGCAGCGCATCGTGGCCGCCTGCGTCGCGGCCGGCGTGCGCCGGGTGGTGCACGTCAGCGCGCTGGGCGTGACGGCCGATGCACCGTCGCGCTACCTGCGCAGCAAGGCCGCGGGCGAGGCGGTGTTCACCGGCTCGGGCCTGGCGGTGACGGTGCTGCGGCCCTCGGTGATCTTCGGCGCCCACGACCGCTTCCTCAACACCTTCGCGCAGTTGCAGCAGCTCGCGCCCTTCATGCCGCTGGCCTTCGGCGGAGCACGCTTCCAGCCGGTGTGGGTGGGCGACGTGGCCGCGGCCATCGCCGCGGCGCTCGACCGGCCCGGCACCGCCGGACTGGTCTTCGAGTGCGCAGGCCCGCGCGAGGCCACGCTGTCGGAACTGGTGCGGCTGGCGGGGCAGTGGGCCGGCGTGCCGCGGCCGCAGCTGCCGCTGCCGGGCTGGGCGGGCTCGCTGCAGGCACTGCTGATGGAGCTGATGCCGGGCGAGCCGCTGATGTCGCGCGACAACGTGGCCTCGATGTCGGTGCCCAACGTGGCCAGCGGCACCCTGCCCGGCCTGGCCGCGCTGGGCATCGCGCCCACGCCGCTGGAGGCCGTGGCGCCGGGCTACCTGGCCGAGCGCTTCGGCCCGATGTCGCAGGACCGCTTCCGCGCGCGGCGGCGCTGAGGCCGTCCGCCCGAACGGGCGTGTGGGTAGCATGGCCGCCCGACCCCACCGCGGAGCCCGCGCCATGCAACTTCTGATCGGCAACAAGAACTACTCGTCGTGGTCGATGCGCCCCTGGGTGCTGATGAAGCAGCTGGGCATCCCCTTCGAGGAGGTGAAGCTGCGCTTCGACTTCGCGCCGCACTCGGCCTTCCGCAAGGAGGTGGCGCGCTTCTCGCCCGCCGGCAAGGTGCCGGTGCTGCTGGACGACGACTTCTCGGTCTGGGACTCGATCGCCATCATCGAATACCTGCACGACAAGTTCCCGGGCCGCGGCGTGTGGCCGGCGGACATGCGCGAGCGCGCCCGCGCCCGCAGCCTCTGCGCCGAGATGCACTCGGGCTTTTCCGCGCTGCGCCAGCACTGCCCGATGAACATCGAGGCCGCGCTGCCCGACGTGGGCGAGCGCGTGTGGGCCGCGCAGGCCGACGTGCGCGACGACGTCATGCGCATCGAGACGGCCTGGCTCGACGCGCTCGCCGCCAGCGGCGGGCCCTTCCTCTTCGGCGCCTTCAGTGCCGCCGACGCGATGTACGCGCCGGTGTGCATGCGGCTGCGCACCTACCGCCTGCCGATGACGCCGCACGCCTGGGACTACGTCGGCCGGGTGGCGCTGGCACCGGGTGTCAGGGCCTGGATCGCCGACGCGCTGGCCGAGCAGGACTTCCTCGACTTCGAGGAGCCCTACCGCACGCACCGCTGAACCCGCCCGCGGCGTGAAGCTCTACGTCGTCGGCGGCGCCGTGCGCGACCGCCTGCTGGGCCTGCCGGCCACCGACCGCGACTGGGTGGCCGTGGGCGCCACGCCCGGGCAGCTGCTGGCCCTGGGCTACCAGCCGGTGGGCAAGGACTTCCCGGTGTTCCTGCACCCCGTCACGCACGAAGAGGTGGCGCTGGCGCGCACCGAGCGCAAGGTGGGCCCCGGCTACCGCGGCTTCAGCTTCCACGCCGCGCCCGGCGTCACGCTGGAGCAGGACCTGGCGCGCCGCGACCTCACCATCAACGCGATGGCCGAGGCCGAGGACGGCACGCTGGTCGACCCCTTCGGCGGACGCGCCGACCTGGCCGCGGGCGTGCTGCGCCACGTGTCGCCCGCCTTCGCCGAGGACCCGGTGCGCCTGCTGCGCCTGGCGCGCTTCGCGGCGCGCTTCCCGCACTTCACGGTGGCGCCCGAGACGGAGGCTCTGCTGGAGCACCTGGTGCAGGCCGGCGAGGTGGACGCGCTGGTGCCCGAGCGCGTGTGGCAGGAGCTCTCGCGCGGCCTGATGGCGACCAGGCCCGGCCGGATGCTGCAGGTGCTGCGCGCTTGCGGCGCGCTGGCGCGGCTGCTGCCGGGGCTGGCGGCGCTGCCGTCCGGGGCGGCCCAGGCCCACGAGGCGGCGCTGCACCGCGCCGCCGAGGCCGGCCCTGCCGCCGCGCCGCTGCCGGTGCGCGCCGCCCAGCTGCTGCAGCCGCTGGGCGGCGAAGCAGCCGCGCGGCAGGCCGAGGCCCTGCGCGCCGCTGCCGACAGCCACTGGCTGGCCGCGCACCTGCCCGGCGCCCACGCCCCGCTTCAGGCGCTGGCCGCTGCCCCCGAGGCCGAGGCCCTGCTGCAGGCGCTGGAGCGGCACGACGCCCTGCGCCGCCCGGCGCGCTTCGCGCTGCTGCTGACCGCCAGCGACCTGCTGGCCGGGCACGGCGGCCATGCCGGGGCCCTGCAGCCGCACGTCGACGAGCTGGCGGCCTGGCCCACCCACGCGGCAGCGACGGCCGCGCAGGCGCAAGGCGCGCGCGGGCCGGCCATCGGGGCGGCGGTGCGGGCGGCGCGGCTGGCGCGCCTGCGGCAATGCCTGGCAGCCGGCTGACAGCCCCGACGCCCAGCAACGGTGGCGCACGCTGGTGGCCGTTCCGTGCCACCATGAAGGGCACCGACACCCCGGGGAGGCCCGCCATGCAGCTGTCCGACGGCATCCGCCGCATCGGTTTTCGCAAGTGGTACGAGCGCACGCTGCTGGCCAGCCACGCCCACCTGGTGCTGTGCTTCCTGTGCCTGATCGGCGTGTTCGCCGCCTTCGAGGCCGCGGGACGGTTCACCAGCCTGCAAGACCGGCTCACCGACGCCGCGGCCATCCTCGCCTGCACGGGAGTCGGCGTGTGGGCCCTGCGCCGCTACCTGGGCCTGATGGCGCGCGCCGAGTCGGCCGCCAACCAGGCCGAGTGCCCGCACTGCCGCGCCTATGCCCGGCTCGATCTGCGGCAGGCCAACGCCGAGGGCGACAAGGTCGAGGTCCGCTGCCGCTCCTGCGGCCACGGCTGGACGATCGAGCCCTGAGCCCGGGCCGCGCTCAGATCAGCAGCCCGATCGCCGCCATCAGCACAGACAGCACGATCGAACTGGCCAGCGGCACGTGCCAGGTGCGGCCGCGCAGCCTGAAGCTGAAGTCGCCCGGCAGGCGGCCCAGGCCGATCTTCGTCATCCAGCCGTGCAGCACGTTGAACACCAGCGTGGCCAGCAGGAAGACGAGCACCCAGCGCATGGCTACAGCGTGTGCGAGCGGTCGCCCGCCACGAAGCCCAGCGGCCCGGCCTCGCCGAAGTCCAGGCCGCGGCCCAGCATCAGCACCTTGAACAGCTCGCCCATCTCGTGCTCGTTGACCAGCCGCGCGGCCATGCTGCGCGCGGGCAGGTCGGCGCCCTGCAGCAGCGCGGCGATGCCGGCGTTGTAGAGGAAGCGGGCCTGGCTGGTGTAGCCCAGCACGTCCAGGCCGGCGTCCTGCGCGGCCAGCGCCAGGGCGCTGAAGTTGACGTGGGCGGTGATGTCCTTCGTGCCCACGTCGGCCAGCGGGTCGGCATCGGCGCGGTGGCCGCGGTGGCACATCAGCGTGCCGCCCAGGCGCTGGGGGTGGTAGTACTCGTGCTCGGGAAAGCCGTAGTCCAGGAAGAAGGCCGCGCCGCGGGCCAGCCGGCCGGCCAGGCCGCGCACGAAGGCCTCGGCCTGGGGGTGGATCTCGGTGGTGGTGCCGGGCACGAAGGGGCCCGGGTGCGGCGGGCGCTGCGGGCTGGGGCGGTCGGCCCAGGCGAAGGCCTCGCCCTGCAGCGCCACGCCGCGCTCGAACCAGGCGGCGCCGTCGAAGTGCAGCAGCGTCACGGGCATGGCGTCGAGCACCTCGTTGCCCACCACCACGGCGTGCATCGCCTCGGGCCAGGCGTCGAGCCAGTCGACGCGCCCGTCGAAGGCCGCGAGGCGCTGCTGCTGGCGATGCCGCAGGGCCGCCGAGAGCTCGACGATGCGGTAGCGGCGCACGCGGTCGCCCAGGGCGCCCAGCAGCTGCGCGGCCAGCGCGCCGCTGCCGGCGCCGAACTCCACCACCGTGTCGGCGCCGGCGGCGTCCAGCGCCTCTTCCACGGCGCGCGCCAGCGTGGCACCGAACAGGGGCGAGAGCTCGGGCGCGGTGACGAAGTCGCTGCCCGACTGCGGCATCGTGCCGAACACCGGTGCGCCGCGCGCGTAGTAGCCCAGGCCCGGCTCGTACAGCGCCATCGCCATGAAGCGGTCGAAGGGCAGCCAGCCGCCGGCGGCCTGCACGGCCTGGGCGATGCGGGCCTTCAGCGCCGCCGGCCCGTCGGGAAAGGGGGGCACCGATACACTCTCGACCCCGCTGTGTGCAGCCATCGGCGGCATTGTAGGAACCATGTCCGGACGCCCCGTCGCCCTCGTCACCGGCAGTGCACAACGCATCGGCCTGGCCATCGCGCAGGACCTGGCTGCCCACGGCTGGGACGTCGCCGTGCACTACCGCCACTCCGCCGTCGCCGCCGCGCAGGCGGTGGCGGGCCTGCGCGCGGCCGGCGCGCGCGCCGAGGCCCTGGCCGCCGACCTCGCCGACGAGGCCGCCTGCGAGACGCTGGTGCCGGCCGTGGTGAGCGCCTTCGGGCGCATCGACGCCGTGGTGAACAACGCCTCGGCCTTCGAGCTCGACGACGTGGCGAGCTTCTCCACCGCGGTGATGGAGCGCATGTGGCGCGCCAACACCGCGCCGGCCATCCTGCTGGCGCGCGCCCTGCACCGCGCGCTGCAGGACGGCGCGCAGGGCGTGGTCGTCAACCTGCTCGACCAGAAGCTCTGGAACCCCAACCCCGACTACTTCAGCTACACGCTGAGCAAGGCGGCGCTGGAGGCGGCCAACACCATGCTGGCGCAGGCGCTGGCGCCGCGCGTGCGCGTGTGCGGGGTGGCGCCGGGCGTCACGCTGCACTCCGGCGGCATGAGCGACGCCGAGTTCGAGGCCTCGCACCGCATGACGCCGCTGGGCCGCGGCTCCACGCCGGCCGACTTGGCGCGCGCCGTGCGCTTCCTGCTCGAAAGCCCCGCCGTCACCGGCACGACGCTGCTGGTCGACGGCGGGCAGCACCTGCAGCCGCAGGCGCGCGACGTCATGTTTCTCGCTCGCGAAGCCGCACCGAAAGCCCCCTGATGCAGACCCTGCTGACCAACCCGCAACTCGCCGACTGCCGGCGCCTGTTCCTGCGCGACTACGAGGTGTGGATCAACATCGGCGTGCACGACTTCGAGAAGAAGGGCGAGCAGCGAGTGAAGATCAACGTCGACCTGTACGTGCCGCTGGCCGAGAGCACGCCGCGGCACGACACGCTCGACGAGGTTCTGGACTACGACTTCATCCGCCGCGAGATCATGGCGCGCGTGGCCCAGGGCCACATCCACCTGCAGGAGACGCTGGCCGACGACGTGCTCGAGCGCATGCTCGCCCACCCCAAGGTGCGCGCCGCCCGCGTGGCCACCGAGAAGCCCGATGTCTACCCCGACTGCGACGCCGTGGGCTGCGAGGTGTTCAAGATCAAGGAGCCGGCATGAACGACATGACCGACGCCGCCGCCCTGGCCCCGCCCGGGGCGCAGGACGGGCGCAAGGCCCGCTTCGAGGCCAACAAGCTGAGCAAGCGGCTGCACCGCCAGGTCGGCCAGGCCATCGCCGACTTCAACATGATCGAGGCCGGCGACAAGGTGATGGTGTGCCTGTCGGGCGGCAAGGACAGCTACGCGCTGCTGGACATCCTGCTGAGCCTGCGCCAGCGCGCGCCGGTGCCCTTCGAGATCGTGGCCGTCAACCTCGACCAGAAGCAGCCCGGCTTCCCCGAGCACGTGCTGCCGGAATACCTCACCAGGCTCGGCGTGCCCTTCCACATCGAGAACCAGGACACCTACTCGGTGGTGAAGAAGCTCATCCCCGAGGGCCAGACGATGTGCAGCCTGTGCTCGCGGCTGCGCCGCGGCATCCTGTACCGCGTGGCCGGCGAGTTGGGCGCGACCAAGATCGCGCTCGGCCACCACCGCGACGACATGGTGGTGACGCTGCTGATGAACATGTTCTTCGGCAGCCGCCTGAAGGGCATGCCGCCCAAGCTGGTGAGCGACGACGGCCGCAACGTCGTGATCCGCCCGCTGGCCTATGTGGCCGAGACCGACCTCGAGCAGTGGGCCGTGCACCGGCAGTTCCCCATCATCCCTTGCACGCTGTGCGGCAGCCAGGACAACCTGCAGCGCGTGCAGGTCAAGGCGATGATCCGGGAGTGGGAGCGCAAGTACCCCGGCCGCATCGACAACATGCTCACCGCGATGGGCAACGTCGTGGCCAGCCACCTGATGGACCGGAACTTGTTCCCCTTCACGACGATCCGAGCCGAAGGGCGGCCGGTGGCCGGTGGCGACATCGCCTTCGACGAGGAGCCCTGTGCTGCGCCTGCCAAGGCCACGCTGACGCTGCAGCCCTGGCGGGCGGCGCCCCGCGCAGCATCGACCGCCACGGAGGACTGACCATGACGACCCCTGCCGCACCGATTCCCGAGACGATCTTCACCCCGCACGCCGGCCCGGGCGTGCCGCTACCCCGGCGTGCGCTGCTGGCCGGCGCCGGTGGCGCCGCGCTGTTGCTGCTCGGCGGCTGCGCCGGCCTGAACACGCTCACGGCCGAGGTCTCCAGCTTCGGCGAGTGGCCGGCGGGCCGCAGCCCGGGCAGCTACGCCTTCGAGCGCCTGCCCTCGCAGCAGGCCAGGCCACAGCAGCAGGACACGCTGGAAGCGGCGGTGCTCGGCCCAGCGCTCCAGGTCGGGCTCGGCCACGTAGGCCAGCGGGCGGATGACGACGTTGCGGCCGTCGTCGCTCACCAGCTTGGGCGGCATGCCCTTCAGGCGGCTGCCGAAGAACATGTTCATCAGCAGCGT
>JBKDQY010000128.1:0-6712 GCA_046341655.1 Betaproteobacteria bacterium
CGGCGCGGCTGATCGAGGTGCAGCCGTCCCAGAAGGGGTTGCAGGCAGGCACCAGGCCCTGCTGCATCGACAGCACCGTGGCCAGCACCGTGGCCACCAGCGGCAGCAGCCCCGCCAGCAGGGCCAGCGGCCAAAGCGGCCAGGGAGGGGGCGGCCCGGCGACCGGTGCGTTCATCGGCTGCCCAGCCGCTTGACGACGCCGGCGCTCAGGCCCCAGCCGCCGCGCTCGCGCACCAGCGGGCTTGCGGCCGGCGGCCCGGCCAGGCGCGACACGCTGGCGCCATAGAACCGGGCCCAGCCCTGGCCGAGTTCGGTGCGGCCGCTCAGGCCGAGGCCGACGTCGCGCAGGCCTGCGCCAGGGGTGTACACGGGGTATCCGGTGCGCGCCGCCTGCTCGGGCGTGATGCCGTAGTAGGTCTGCTGCCAGCGCCGGCCGCCGTAGCCCAGCGTCAGGCTGGCGCCGGCGGTGGTGCGGTCCGTCAGGCGCAGGTCGCGACCGGCGCTCAGCTCGCCCTGCCAGCCGCCGCCGCGGCCGAGCACATCGGTGGTGAGCGACAGGCCCGTGCGCCAGCCGTGGTCGAAGCGGTAGCCCAGCGCCAGCCGCGCCCTCAGCGTGGCGCGCACGTCGCCCAGGCCCTCGAGCTCGGTGGCGCTGTCCTCGTCGCGCCCGCTGTCCCAGCGCAGGCCCAGGCTGGAGCGCCAGCGCTCGCTGCGCACCAGCTCCACGCGCAACCCGCCCAGCGCCGAGCCGCCCTCGCCCCGCACCGCGAAGGCGCTGCGGCTGGCCAGGCTGACGCGGCCCCAGCGCAGCGCCAGGCCCGGCTGCAGGTTGAAGCCGATGCGCGACGAGCCCGAGAACTCGGGCCCGGCCGTGCCGACCGCGCCGACGGCCACCGCCCAGCGGCGGGCCGGCTCGCCCGCGGCGGGCGCGGGCTCGGCGCCGGCCTCGGCCTGTGCGAAGACGCACCGGCAGGCCAGCAGCGCCGCGCCGCCGGCCAGCCAGGGACGGCGAGCACCCGTGCCGGCCGTCATGGCTGGTCGTTGGCGGCGGGCCCGCCGATGCGGTGCAGCGTGGCGCCACCCAGGGCCTGCGGGCCCACGGTGGCCACCGAGGCCGCCTGCGCCAGGGCGCGCTGCAGCAGGGCCTGCGCGTCCTTGCCGTGGTCGGGGAACAGGGCCAGGCCCACGTGCGCCGCCACGCGGCAGGGCTGGCCGGCCACGCTGAGCGGCAGCTCCAGCGCCTTCACGAGCTTGGCGGCCACGCGCTCGCCGTCGTGCTTGCTCTCCAGCCGGCCCAACAGCACGCCGAAAGCCTCGGGCGTGATCGAGGCCACCACGTCGCTGGCGCGCAGGCCGCCGCGCAGGCGCACGGCCACCTTGCGGCGCAGCACGTTGCCGGCCTCCTCGCCCAGGCGCTGCTCGGCCTGCGTGAACCCGTCGACGCGCAGCACCAGCAGCACCATGGGCGCGGGCTCGCGCTCGCGCAGCGCCAGCAGCTGCGCCATGTGCTCGAGCAGCTGCGTCTGGTGCGGCAGGCCGGTGGCCAGGTCGGTGGCGTAGGCGCGGCGGGCCGCCTGCTCCACGCGCTTGCGCCACACGGCGTGGCGCAGCGCGCGGGCGGTGGCGAGGGCATCGTCGTTGGCCAGCAGGGCCTCGGCACCCCGCTTCAGCAGCGTGACCTCCAGGTCGGGCGATTCGGCGTCGGCGTGCACCACCAGCGCGCTGTCGTGCGCCAGGTTGGCCAGCGCCGGGTGCTCGCACAGCGCGGCCAGCGCCGCGGGGTCGGGAGCACGCCACAGCACCGCGTCGGGTGCGCCGCCGTGGCGTTCGGCGTCGTGCGGCTCCCAGCCCAGCGACTGCAGGGCCGCCAGACGCTCGCGGCACCACGACTCGGTGCCGTCGGCGCCCTGCACCAGCACGGAAAGGCTTTCGCCATCGATCATGCGGCGATCATGCCGCAACGCGGCTTGCGGTTCCGGTAGGGCTTTGTCGGCATCCGCGCATGCGCGTCCGGGTGCCGGGGCCCCGGAATTGGCCGTGGCCCGCGCTGGGGCGGGCCTCGGCCGGGATCCGGTGGAGCGGGTGAAGGGAATCGAACCCTCGTATGAAGCTTGGGAAGCTGCCGTTCTGCCATTGAACTACACCCGCGCGGGCCCGAGTTTAGCGCCGCGCGGCTGGATGGCCTGCCGTCGCGGGCACGATCAGCGGGCAAGCGGCAGCCGCCGCACGCGCTGGCCCGTGGCGGCAAACACGGCGTTGGCCAACGCCGGCGCCACCAACGGCACCGCGGGTTCGCCCACGCCGCCAGGCTTTTCGCTGCTCGGCACGATCACGGTGTGCACACGCGGCGCCTCCTCGTTGCGCAGCAGCGGATAGTCGTGGAAGTTGCTCTGCTGCACGGCGCCGCCGGCGAACGTGATCTCGCCATGCAGCGCCGCGGTCAGGCCGAAAACCACCGAGCCCTCGATCTGCTGCGCGATGCCGTCGGGGTTGACGGGGAGGCCGCAGTCGATGGCGCACCACACCTGGTGGACGCGCACGCCGCCGGCGCGCTGCGAGTCGACCGACACCTCCACCACCATGGCGGCAAAGCCCTGGAAGCTCTCGTGCGCGGCCACGCCGCGGAAACGGCCCTGGGGTGGGCCGGCCACCCAGTTGCAGGCCTTGGCCACCGCGTCGAGCGTGCCGCGCAGCCGGGGCTGGTCCTCGCGCAGCATCTGCATGCGGAACTCCAGCGGATCCTGCTTCTGTGAGTGGGCGAGCTCGTCGGCAAAGCACTCGCTGAAGAAGGCGTTGTGCGAGTGTCCCACCGAACGCCAGGAGGCCACGGACACCGGCGTGCGCGTCTTCTGCCAGGTCACGCGCAGCCCTTCGGCGCGGTAGGGCGGCGTCGCGCCCTCCTTGACCGTGAGGTCGTCGATGAACCGGCCCACCACGCGGCCAGCGCCGCGGGCGATGCCGGTGCCCAGCCACTGCGGAGCGATGCCGAGCATGAATTCCGGGCCCTGCCGCTCCATGATGGACGGCGTCGCGATGGTCTGCTCCCAGTGCAGCCGGCCCAGGGCCTTGTCGTAGCGGCCCCGGATGCGGGCCACCGCGCAGGGCCGGTACATGCCGGCCTGCATGTCGGTCTCGCGATCCCAGATCATCTTCACGGCCTGGCGACCCTTGAAGGCGCGCGCGATCTCCACCGCCTCCGCGACGTAGTCGGCCTCGAGCCGGCGGCCGAAGCCGCCGCCCATGTGGGTGCAGTTCACGCGCACGCGCTCGGCCGGCAGGCCCGTGAGCTGGCGCACCACCGGCACCACGAGCCCGGGCGACTGCGTGGGCACCCAGACCTCGCAGGCGTCTGCGGAAAGGCGCACGGTGCAGTTCTGCGGCTCCATCGTGGCGTGTGCCAGGAACGGCAGCTCGTACACCGCCTCCAGCGCGCCGGCGCCGGGCTCGACGCCTCCCTTGCCGGCGATGGCGGAGCCTGCGAAGCTGCGCGTGGCCTGCACGCAGGCACTCAGGTGCTCGGCGCTCGAGAACGGCTCTGCGGCCGGCGCCTGCCAATCCACCTTGAGCCGTGCGCCCGCGGCCTTGGCCTGCCAGTACTTGTCGGCGACCACGGCCAGCCCGCGCGACGTGGCGACGACCTGACGAACACCCGGCAACGCGAGGATCTCGCGCTCGTTGCTCAGCACGGCGCGGCCCTGCGGTGCGGGCGCGTGCAGCACCCAGGCCGAGACCATGTCGGGGACGTTGACGTCGATGCCGTAGATCGGTGCGCCGGTGGCCTTGGCAAGGTTGTCCACGCGCGGCGCGCGCTTGCCCGCCAGCCGCCAGGTCGACGGATCGCGCGGCTGCACCTTCGGCAGCCTGAGTCCGCGCGCGTCGGCCACCAGCTCGCCGTAGCTCAGCGCCTGGCCGTTGGAGGGGTGGACGAACCGACCCGCAGTGAGCCTGACGTGCTCCGGCGCGACCTGCCAGCGGCGCGCGGCCGCCGCGCGGAACAGCTCGCGAACGCTCGCGCCGGCCTGCAGCATCAACGCGAACTCGGTGCGTATGGACGAGCTGCCGCCGGTGGTCTGCAGCAGGTAGTCGGCGTGGTCGTAGCGGCGGTCGGCCGGGGCCATCAGCACGTCGAGTTCCGACATGGGCAGCTCCAGCTCCTCGAGCAGCAGCAGCGCCAGCCCGGTGGAGGTGCCCTGGCCCATCTCGGTGCGGCCGCAGATGAAGCGCACGCGGCCCCGCGGCGGGATCTCCACCCACGCGTTGGGCTTGAGCGGCGACTCGAGGTTCGTGCCGGGGGCGGGTCCACCGCTGGATTCGAGCGGCAGCACGATGGCCAGCGACAGCGCGCCGACGCCGGCGGCGGAACGCTTCAGGAAGAGACGGCGCTGGTCGTTCATCACCGCCCCCTTGCCGCGCCCTGTGCCGCGAGCTGCACCGCGGCGACCACGCGCTGGTAGGTGCCGCACCGGCACAGGTTGCCGTTCAGGGCCTCTCGGATCTCGGCCTCGGTCGGCACGCCACCCTTGTCGACGAGCGCCGCGGCCGCCATCAGCTGCCCCGACTGGCAATACCCGCACTGCGTGACGTTGAGCTCGATCCATGCACGCTGCACCGGATGCAGCCCGCCGCGGCCGTCGCCGAGCCCTTCGATCGTGGTGACGCTGCGGCCCTCCACCGCCACCACCGGCATCACGCACGAGCGGGTGGGCATGCCATCGACCAGGACCGTGCAGGCGCCGCACAAGCCCTTGCCGCAGCCGAACTTGGTGCCGGGCAGCTGCAACTCTTCGCGCAACACCCACAGCAGGGGAACGTCGGGGGGCACGTCGACGGCGGTGCCGCGTCCGTTGGTCTTGAAGCTTGGCATGGGGGCGGGTTGGCAGTTTCGGGGCTGGTCATCGTAGGCTGGCACCTTGATGCCAGGTCAAGGGACACCCGACCACTCGGGTATGGGGCTTGACCCGGCACCATGGTGCCGGCGGTAAGCTCGCGTGCATGCGATCCGTCCAACGCCTGCCGCGCCCCGTGCCCTTGACCTCCGGCGCGCTGTGTGCCGCGGCCCAGGTGACGCGAGGGCAGTTGCGCGTGTACGAGCGCGAAGGCCTGATCCCGCCGCCCCGGCGCACCGAGGGCGGCTTCCGGGACTACCCCGCCGACACGGTGGCGCGGCTGCGGGCGATTCGGCAGCTCAAGGAGATCGGCTTCTCGCTGGCCGAGATCGCCGTGCTGCTGGCCGAAGGCGATGCCGGCGCCGTCGATGAATCGCGGATGCAGGCGCTGGCCGCGGAACAGTTGCGCGCCATCGACCAGCGCATGGCCAACCTGAAGGTCGTGCGGCGTTTCGTGGCCGCCGTGGCCGCGGGCGACATGACGGCGCTGAACGACCCGGACTGCAGCTTCCTGGTGCAATTCCTGGCCAGCAACGCGCAAGGCGGCCGCCGAAGACAGGCCTGAACGCATGCGGCCCGCGGAGGGCTGCGGCGCTGGCCGGCGCGACCGCGAGCCCGGCGTCGCCGGGCGGCCGGTGCGCTGCCGCGGGCACAATGCTCTGGCCCCGCCGATGCCGCAACGCTTGGACACCGACACCCCCGCGCCCGAGGCGCCCGGGCGCCCGCCCATCCGCAGCTTCGTGCTGCGCGCCGGGCGCATGGGTCCGGGCCAGCAGCGCGCGCTGCGCGAACTAGGCCCGCGCCTCGTGCTGCCGTACACGCCCGGGCGGCCGCTGGACCTGGACGCCGCCTTCGGCCGCCACGCCCCGCGCGTGCTGGAGATCGGCTTCGGCATGGGCGACGCCACCGCCGACTACGCGCAGCAGCACCCGGAGCACGACCTGCTGGGCCTGGAGGTGCACCCGCCGGGGGTGGGCGCGCTGCTCAAGCGGGTGGGCGAGCGGCAACTGGGCAACGTGCGGATCGTCATGCACGACGCGGTGGAGGTGCTGCGCGAGATGATCCCGCCGGCCTCGCTGGCGGCCGTCCACGTGTGGTTCCCCGACCCCTGGCACAAGAAGCGCCACCACAAGCGCCGCCTGATCCAGCCCCCCTTCGTGGCCGCGCTGCTGCCGCACCTGCAGCCCGGCGGCTACCTGCACCTGGCCACCGACTGGCAGCCCTACGCCGAGCAGATGCTCGAGGTGCTGTCGGCCGAACCGGGCCTGACCAACACCGCCGAGGGCTACGCGCCGCGCCCGCCCTGGCGCGCGCGCAGCCGGTTCGAGGCCCGCGGCGAGCGCCTGGGCCACGGCGTGTGGGACCTCGTCTTCCGCCGCCGCTGACGGCCGCCGGCGGCGGTCAGGCGGTCCAGCTCACCACGCCCGTGTAGGCCGTGAGCAGCACCACCAGCCCGAAGCCGATGCGGTACCAGGCGAACAGCGTGAAGTCGTGCGTGCTGACGTAGCGGATCAGCCAGCGGATGCACAGCAGCGCGCTGACGAATGCAAACACCAGGCCCACGGCGAACGTCGGCAGGTCGGCCAGGCTCAGGTCGTGGCGCTGCTTGTACAGCGAGTACGCGCCCGCCGCCATCAGCGTGGGGATGCCGAGGAAGAAGCTGAACTCGGTGGCGCACCGGCGCGAGAAGCCCAGCACCATGCCGCCGATGATCGTGGCGCCCGAGCGGCTGGTGCCCGGGATCAACGCCAGGCACTGCAGGCAGCCGAGCTTGAGGGCATCGGCCGGGCCCATGTCGTCGACGGTCTCGACGCGGGCGCGGCGCG
>JBKDQY010000129.1:0-34422 GCA_046341655.1 Betaproteobacteria bacterium
ATGCCGGCGGCCAGCACCGGTGCGGCCACGACTTCTTCTTCCACCTTCGGCACGGTGGCCGTCACGATGGCCGGGTTCAGCGTGCCACGGCGCACGGCCTTGATGCCCTCGGGCAGCTTCAGGTCGCTGACGTGCAGGCTCTGGTTCTTGGTCAGGCCCGAGAGGTCGATGGTCACGAATTCCGGCAGCTTGGAAGCCAGGCACTCGATCTCGAGCTCGATGGCGATGCGGTTGACCAGGCACTTGTCGGTCTTCACGGCCGGCGAGACTTCTTCGCCCGTGAAGTGCAGCGGCACCTTCTTGCGCAGGCGCGTGGTCTCGTCGACACGCTGGAAGTCCACGTGCATGACCATGGGCTTGTAGGCGTGCATCTGGAAGTCGCGCAGCAGCACCTTGTGCGTCTGGCCAGCCAGGTCCATCTCGAGGATGGATGAGTGGAAGGCTTCCTTCTTCAGCGCGAAGAACAGGGCGTTGTGATCGAGCTCGATCATGGCCGGCGTGCCGGCACCGTAGACGATGCCGGGCACCTTGGCGGCGTGGCGCAGGCGGCGGCTCGCTCCGGTCCCCTGCTGCGTACGCGCATAAGCGGTGAATTTCATAGTGGCTCCAAACATGGATGGGCGCACCCGCGACCAGGCGGCCCGATAAAACCCGCCGCGCCGGATTGCGCCGCGGGCCTTGGCGAAGATCAGAAGTTGTTGTTCTGCTCCGCGAAGAGGGAGGTCACCGATTCGCCGTCGGAGATGCGACGGATGCTCTCGGCAAACAGGAAGGCCGCGCTGAGCTGCCGGATCTTCGGGCAGGCCCGGGCGGCGGCCGACAGCGGAATGGTGTTGGTGATGACGACCTCGTCGAGCGCGCTACCGGCGATGCGGTCGACGGCCGGGCCGCTGAACACCGGGTGCGTGCAGTAGGCGAACACGCTCTTGGCGCCGCGCTCCTTGAGCACCTCGGCCGCCTTCACCAGCGTACCGGCGGTGTCGATCATGTCGTCCATGATCACGCAGTTGCGGCCCTCGATCTCGCCGATGACGTGCATCACTTCCGAGACGTTGGCCGCCGGGCGGCGCTTGTCGATGATGGCCAGGTCGCAACCCAGCTGCTTGGCCAGCGCGCGGGCGCGCACCACGCCGCCGACGTCGGGCGACACCACCACCAGGTTGGGGTAGCGCTTGCCCTTCAGGTCGGACAGCAGCACCGGGCTGGCGTAGATGTTGTCGACGGGGATGTCGAAAAAACCCTGGATCTGGTCGGCGTGCAGGTCCATGGTGAGCACGCGCTCCACGCCCACGGTCTCGAGCATGTTGGCCACGACCTTGGCGCTGATGGGCACGCGCATGCTGCGCGGCCGGCGGTCCTGCCGGGCGTAGCCGAAGTACGGGATGACGGCGGTGATGCGGCGGGCACTGGCGCGCTTGAGCGCATCGACCATGAGCGCCAGCTCCATGAGGTGGTCGTTCGTGGGGGCGCAGGTGGGCTGGATGACGAATACGTCGCGCGCCCGGACGTTCTGGCGGATCTCGACGGTGACCTCGCCGTCGGAGAAGCGGCCGACGTCGGCGCTGCCGAGTTCCACGCCCAGGGCCGTGGCGATCTCGGCCGCCAGCACCGGGTTGGCGCGGCCGGTGAATAGGACGGTGTTGAACAGCACGGTCGCGCTCGCTGGGTGGGCTGTGATGGACTGGGCGGCGGCCGGCGGTGGCGACTCAGGCCCCGTCGGCAGACGTTTGGCAGGGGAGGAAGGACTCGAACCCTCGCATGTCGGAATCAAAATCCGATGCCTTAACCAACTTGGCGACTCCCCTACACCGGACCCCCGCTCGCGCGGCAGACCTTCTGAACCCGCTTCAGTCTGCCAGCCACGCCGCCAGAGGCAGGGCTTGCAGGCTGCGGCAATGCCGCCCCACCCAGCCCGCAGGCAGATCGTCCTGCGGGAACGTCGCCAGGGATGGGCCGCCGTCGCCGTCTTCCGCAACGTGCGCAAAGGCCGCGCTGCCCGAGCCGCTCATGCGGCCGTTGCCGTAACGCCTGGCAAGCCAGGCCACCGCATCGGCCACGGCCGGGCAGCGATCCTCGGCGGGGGGTTGCAGGTCGTTGCGGCCGAAGCCGGCATTCACCGCACCCCACTCCGCCGGCCAGTTCACTGCACCTGCACCGCGAGCGTCTTGCCTCGGGGCAGCGGCCGCTCGCGCGGCGCCGTCGAAAGAGCCAGAGATCATAACAGGCTCCGTGTCGCGCTTCAGGGCCGGGTGGCCGAAGATCTCGGGCGTGGGCAGCGACTGCGGCGGTTTCACCACGGCCAGCGGCAGTGCCGGCACGTGCAGGGGCGTGAGCACTTCGCCGATGCCCTCCACGAAGGCCGGCCCGCGGCCCAGGAAGAAGGGCAGGTCCGCGCCCAGCCTGAGCCCCAGTTCGGCCAGCCGCGGCCGTGTCCAGCCCAGGCCCCAGAGACGGTTCAGCGCGATGAGCGTGGTCGCGGCGTCCGAACTGCCGCCGCCCAGCCCCGCGCCCCAGGGCACGTGCTTGTCGACGAGGATGCGCGCTCCCCAGGACGTACCGCTGGCCTGCTGCAGGGTGCGGGCGGCGCGCAGGCACAGGTCGTCGGCCGGCAGGGCCGGGCCCAGGTCCACGCGCTCAAGCCGGCCGTCGGGCAGCCGCTCGACGTGCAGGGTGTCGCCCCAGTCGATGGGCACGAACACCGACTGCAGCAGGTGGTATCCGTCGGCTCGGCGGCCCACCACGTGCAGGAAGAGGTTGATCTTGGCCGGTGCGGGCAGGTCGTAGAGGCCGGTGAGCGACATGCGGGTGGGGTTGTCAGGGAGCGGCCGCATTGTCCAGCCGCACGCGCAGTGTCACCGCCGGCGCCGCGGCGCGGCGCGCCTGCAGCAGGCCCTCGGCCAGCGCACCCAGCACGACCGCCCAGCCCATCTGCTCGAAGCCGTCGGCCGTGGCCGTGTGCCCGGCGCCCCGCCAGGGCCGGCCTGCCAGCCAGTCGGGCAGGGCGGCCAGGGGCAGGGGCTCGCCAAGTGCCTCCAGCGACAGCGCGTCCAGGCTGGCGAATCGACGCTCGCCCTCGCCGGTGTCCAGCAGCGCCAGGCCCGGCGCCCAGCGCGCGGCGGCCAGCAGCGTGCCCAGCGGCGACAGCAGTCGCAACTCGCCCTCGCGGTCGTCGCCGCGCAGTTCGAAGCCGGCGCTCAGGCTCTGAGCCGGACGTCCGGGCGTGGCGTCCACGCGAAGGGCCAGGCGGCCGCTGGTCCAGCGCGCGGGCGTGCCCGGCGGCGTGGCGCAGGCGCCCAGTCCCAATGCCGCGAGGCCGGCCAGCAGGGCCAGGCCACGGCGGCGGTCGGGCGCGGCTGGCAGGGCGTTCAGAGATCGACCCGCAGGCGCGCCAGCGTCTCGCGCAACACCTCGTTGGCGGCGTCGCGGCCCGTGCTCTCGCGCCAGATGCGGCGTGCCTCGTCGCGCTGGCCCAGGGCCCACAGCACCTCGCCGAGGTGGGCGCCGATCTCGGTGTCGGGCCGCGACGCGTAGGCCTGGCGCAGCAGCCGCAGGGCCTCTTCCTTGTTGCCCAGCCGGAACTCCACCCAGCCCAGGCTGTCGGTGATGAAGGGGTCGCCGGGCGAGAGCTGCAGGGCCCGCTCGATGAGCTGCCGTGCCTCGGGCAGGCGCTGCCCGCGATCGGCCAGCGAGTAGCCGAGTGCGTTGTGCGCGTGCGCGTCTTCGGGCTTCAGCGCGATCACGCGGCGCAGCAGCGTCTCCATCTCGGCCATGCGGTCCAGACGCTCGGCCATCATGGCCGTCTCGTAAAGCAGACCGGTGTCGTCGCCGAAGCGCTGCAGGGCCAGCGTCAGCACCTCGTGCGCGTCCTTCCAGCGCTTGACCTCGCGCAGCACCCCCGCCTCGGCCTGCAGCTTGGCCCGGGCGTCCTCGGCGCCGCGCTCGGGCAGCGCGCGGATCAGCGCGCGGGCTTCGCGCACGCGGCCCTCTCGCGCCATCATCGAGGCGCGCCGGGTCTGCACCTCCAGCAGGCGGTCCGGGTCGGCGATGCGGGCCAGCCAGCCTTCGGCCGCCTTGAAGTCGCCGCGCATCTCGGCGGCCTGCGCGAGCATCAGCCAGGCCTGCTCAAGGCGGTCGTCGGGCGCGGCCGCGGCCCCGGCCGCGCCGGCGCCTGCCGGGGCACCCACCAGCTCGATGAAGCGTCTGAGCGCTGCCTCGCCCTCGGCCGGATGCTTCAGCTCGAGGTGCAGCGCCCCCAGCGTGAGATACGGCCCCGGTTCCAGCGGCTGCGCCTTCGTGGCCAGCTCCAGCTGCGCCACGGCATCGGCGTAGCGCTGCGCGGAGGTCAGCACGCGGGCGTAGGTCTGCCGCACCGCGGGCTCGGCGCCTGGGGCGGCCAGGTGCGCGCGCACAAGGGCCTCGGCCTCGGGGCGATCGCGCATCAGCTCCAGCGCCAGCAGCGCCGGTCCGGGCGCGCCGGCTTCCAGGGACTGCGCCTCGCGGGCGAGGGCCAGTGCACGGGCCGGGTCCTTGGCCTCCATCCAGGCGCGTCCCTGGGCCACGCGGGCTGCCACGGCCGTCTCGGGCCGGTCGCGGTGAGGCTTGAGCACATCGTCGAGCAGCCGCGCGACGAGCGGCGCGTCGTTGGCGCGTTGCAGGAAGCGCGGCAGCGATGCGATGAGGCCGGCACGTTCGGCCGCGGGCGTCTGTTCCAGCAGCGAGCGCAGCGGCTCGGTGATCTCGCCGGCCCGGCCCGTGCCCGTCAGCAGCTGCACCTGCAGGCTCAGAGGCTCCAGGTTCTCGGGGCGGGCCAGCCGCCAGGCGCGGGCGGCGGCCAGGGCCTGGTCTGCGCTGCGGGCCTGGATGGCAATGTCGACGCTGCGGCGGAACAGGCCGTCGTCGCGCGTGCGGCGCGCGGCGTCCAGGATCCAGGTGTAGGCCGTGCCGAGGTCGCCCTGGGTGAGGGCGATCTCGCCGACGAGCAGCTGGTAGAAGAGGCGGTCGTCTAGGATGGAGTTCTGCGGTGCGGACGCAGGGGCCTCTGCGGCGGGCGGGGCCGCCGGAGCAGCGGGTTGCTGCGCCAGGGCGGCGGGGACCGTCCAGGCCAGCGCGGCAGCGGCCACGAGCGAGCGGACGGCAGGTGCGCCCGGGCGGGGCGGCAGGAGGCGGCGGTTCATCCTCCCATAATGCCTGCATGCCGGAGCTGCCGGAGGTCGAAGTCACGCGCAGGGGCATCGCGGGTCCGCTCGCCGGTGCGCAAGTGCACGCCCTGCGCCTGGGCAAGCCCTTGCGCTGGCCGCTGGGGCGCGAGACCGCCGCCTTCGCGGGCGCCACCGTGGGCGATGTCGCACGGCGCGGCAAGTACCTGTGGCTGCCGCTGTCGCGCGGCGGCGCGCCCGAGGGCGGCCTGCTGGTGCACCTGGGCATGTCGGGCTCGCTGGCGCTGCGGGCCGAGGCCGGCCCGCCGGGCCCGCACGACCACTTCGACCTCGTCACCGACCGCGGCACGCTGCGCCTGAACGACCCGCGGCGCTTCGGCGCGGTGGTCTGGTCGGCCTCGATGGATCTGCCGCCGGCGGCCACGCTGCTGTCGCGGCTGGGTCCCGAGCCCTTCGATCCCGGGCTCACGGCGCAGCGCTTCCACGCCGCGCTGAAGGCGCGCCGCGCGCCCATCAAGGCGGTGCTGCTGGCCGGCGATGCCGTGGTGGGCGCCGGCAACATCTACGCCTGCGAGGCGCTGTTCGAGGCCGGCATCCACCCGGCGCTGCGCGCCGACCGCCTGAGCCTGCCGCGCGCCGACCGCCTGCTGGCCGCCGTGCGCGGCACGCTGGCGCGGGCGCTGGCGCTGGGCGGCTCGACCCTGCGCGACTTCACCGACGTGCACGGCGCCAGCGGTGCCTACCAGGCCGAGGCTGCCGTGTACGGCCGCGAGGGGCAGGCCTGCCCCCGCTGCGGTGCCCGGGTGAGGCGCCGCGTGATGGCCCAGCGCTCGACGTATTTCTGCGCGGGCTGCCAGAAGCGCTGACACGGGGCCCGTCCGCGGCCCACGGGCGGGCGCCGCGGCGACTGTCAGCAGTCGTAACCATGCGTCGCTCCGTGATTTCCGAGCCGGGCCGGTGGCGCCCCTGCGCTAGCATGAGCGGCGCCAGTCCCGGCGATTCTTTCCTGCCCTGCCGCCCGCCGACCGATGCAAAGCCGCATTGCCGACAGCCTCGACGCCCTGGCCACCTGGCGCGGCGAGTTGGACCGTGCGGTCGCACAGCTGGGCCGCTCGCTGCTTGAGCAGGACCTGCTCGACGACGCCGACCAGGCGCTGCTGGCGGCGCTGCGCGAGAGGCTGGGCTCCGAGACGCTGGTGCTGGCCTTCGTGGCCGAGTTCTCGCGCGGCAAGAGCGAGCTCATCAACGCGATCTTCTTCTCCGACGCCGGGCAGCGCGTGCTGCCGGCCACGCCGGGGCGCACGACCATGTGCCCGGTGGAGTTGCGATACGACGCCGATGCGCCGCCCCGTCTGTCGCTGCTGCCGGTGGAGACCCGCCTGCGCGGCCTGAGCCTGGCCGAGCTGCGCGGCCGCGACGAGCCCTGGCACCACGTGCCGCTCGACGCCCGCGATCCCCGCACGCTGGTGCAGGCGCTGGCCGCGGTCACGCGCACGCAGCACGTCGACAAGCAGCGCGCCGTCGACCTGGGCTTCTGGAGCGACGAGCGCCCCGAGGACAACCCCCCGGTCGACGCGCGCGGCCTCGTCGAGGTGCCCACCTGGCGGCATGCCGTCATCAACTACCCGCACCCGCTGCTCAAGCGCGGCCTCGTGGTCATCGACACGCCGGGCCTGAACGCCATCGGCGCCGAGCCCGAGCTGACGCTGGGCCTGCTGCCCTCGGCCCACGCCGTCGTCTTCGTGCTCGGGGCCGACACCGGGGTGACGAAGTCCGACCTCGCCATCTGGCGCGACCACCTCGGGCAGGCCAGCCTCGAGCGCTTCGTCGTGCTCAACAAGATCGACACGCTGGCCGACCCCCTGGTCGGCGAGGCGGTCGTGCAGGCGCAGATCGAGCATCAGCGGCTGGAAACCGCGCGCACGCTGGAAGTGCCGGCGGAGCGGGTGTTTCCCCTGTCGGCCCGCGAGGCGCTGGCGGCCCGAGTGGACCCCGACGAGCAGCGGCTCGCCGCCAGCCGCCTGCCGCCGCTGGAGGCCGCCCTGGCCACCGGGTTGCTGCCCCGCCGGCAGGAGTTGCTGGTGCAGTCGGCCGTGGGCGTGGTGGAGCAGCTGCGCCAGCAGGCCGGGCGCCGGCTGGGCGACCGCCGCCGCACGCTGGCCGAGCAGCTGATGGAATTGCGCGGCCTGCGTGGCAAGAGCGGCGCCAAGACGCGGCTCATGCTGGAGCGCGTCGAGGCCGAAACGGCCGACTTCGAGCGCTGCACGGCGAAGCTGTCGGCCCTGCGTTCGGTGCAGGCGCGCATCCTCAAGTCGCTGCTGGCCCAGTTGTCGGCCGACTCGCTGCGGCGCGAGGTCGGGGCCATGCACGCGGCGATGACGGCCTCGCTGTTCAACCTGGGGGGCAAGGCCGCCTTCGAGACGCTGATGACGCGGATTCGAGGCCACCTCGCCAAGGCACGCCAGCAGGCCGACGAGATGCGCGAGATGCTCGAGGCGAGCTTCCGGCAGCTCAACACCGAGTTCGGCTTCGCCTTCGCGGTTTCGCCCATGCCCTCGATGAAGGTCTTCGTCGAGGAGCTCGACCGCATCGACCGGAACTACGGCCGCTACCTGGGGCTGGGCCAGGCCATCCGCATGGCCACGCCCGGCTTTGCGGAGCAGTTCCGGCGCATGCTGCTGAGCAAGCTGCGCGTGGTGTTCGAGAACGCCGCCGGCGAGATCGAGCTGTGGAGCAAGAGCGCGCAGGGCCAGGTCGAGATGCAGTTGCGCGAGCGCCGCCGCGGCTTCACCCGGCGCAAGGAGTCGCTGCAGCGCGTGCAGCTGGCCGCGGGCGAGCTGGAGCAGCGCATCGCCGAGGTGCAGGCGCAGGACGACCACCTCGGTGCCATGCTGGCGCGCCTGAGCGCCGTGGCCGACGAGGCCGTGGCCAGCGCGCGCCGGCTGGGCTCGGTGCCGACCTTGCCACGGCTGGTGCTCGAAGGCGACGCCGAACAAGACGCGGCGTGAGCCGCGTCCATCGCGATGGGCACGGCGCGGGCCGCGCACAGCCCGGAGCCGGCGGTGCGGACCCCCGCGAGGGCTTTTCCCGCCGGGTCATCGCCTGGCAGCGGCGCCATGGCCGCCACGGTCTGCCCTGGCAGGGCACGCGCGATCCCTACCGCGTCTGGCTGTCCGAGGTGATGCTGCAGCAGACGCAGGTCGGCACCGTCATCGGCTACTACGCCCGTTTCCTCGAGCGCTTCCCCGACGTGGCCGCGCTGGCCGCCGCGCCGCTGGACGACGTGCTGGCCCTGTGGAGCGGCCTGGGCTACTACAGCCGGGCGCGCAACCTGCACCGCTGCGCTCAGGCGGTGGTGTCGGGGCACGGCGGCCGCTTTCCCGCTAGCGCCGCGCAGCTGGCCGCGTTGCCGGGCATCGGCCGCAGCACGGCAGCGGCGATCGCGGCCTTCTGCTTCGGCGAGCGGGTCGCCATCCTCGACGGCAACGTCAAGCGGGTTCTGGCCCGGGTGCTCGGCTTCGGCGACGACCTGTCGCGCACGCCAGCCGTGCAGGCGCTGTGGGACGAAGCCACCGCGCTGTTGCCGGCCCGCGGCGTCGACGCATACACCCAGGGCCTGATGGACCTGGGCGCCACGCTGTGCACGCAGCGCCGCCCGGCCTGCCTGCACTGCCCGGTGGCCGAAGGCTGCGTGGCGCGGCGCGAAGGGGCACCCGAGCGCTACCCGGTGAAGACGCGGCGCGGCGCGCGCGGCCGCCGCAGCAGCGCGCTGCTGTGGCTGCGCCAGGGCCGGCGCTGGTGGCTGGTGCAACGGCCGGCCACCGGCGTGTGGGCGGGCCTGTGGAGCCTGCCCGAGTTCGACACCGCCGAGGCGCTGCAGGCCCGCGTGGCGGGGTGGCAAGGGCAAGGCGAGTGGCTGGAGCCCGTGCAGCACGCCCTCACGCACTTCGACTGGACGCTGCAGCCGCTGGCCTGGACGCTGCCCGCCCGCGCCGCGCGACCCGAGGCGCTGCCCGATGGCCGCTGGTTCGAGCCGGCCGAGGCACTGGCTCTGGGCCTGCCGGCGCCCATCCGCCGGCTGCTCGGCGGCGCGGCCACCCCGGCCGCCTGACAGGGAGCGCCTCAAGTCCGTGCACGGGCTGCCGACAACGCCTGACACAGGTGGCAACGGGGTGAGGCAATCGCGATGAAACGGGTGGAGAACCGGCGCCGACCTCGCCTGGAGACCCGCCAGCCCGCGAGTGCCCTGGTCATGGGCACGACCATCGCCTGCGAGATCCGCAACTATTGCCGGCTCGGGCTGTACCTGGCACTTGCCGATCGCGCCGAGGTGGGCCGTGCCGCGGAAGGCTGGGGTGCCGGTGCCCTGGTCGAGGTGCTGTTCACGTCCGTGATCGATGGCCAGCCCCGCCTGTTCCGCTTCTTCGGCACGGTGGCCCATGCGTCTGCGGCCGGCGCCGGCCTGATGGTGCCCTCCATGCCCCAGGAGGCCTTCGAGGCCTTGCAGGCGGCCGCCCGGTCCCGGCCCGCGGAACCCCGACCGGAGCCCGCCGGGGAGGCCCCGGCCGACCCCCGGCAGCGGTGCTGGGCACTGTTCCGGACTGCCCTGCGCCGGGTGATGGACGAGTTCTTCCACGGCCTCGATGCGCCCTTCCAGGAGGCGGCCGACAAGGCCCGCGCCATGCCCGACAAGCTGCGCCTGCGGGAGGCGCCTGCCGTCCTGAAGGCAGGGCGGGTCGGCGTCGAGCGGCGCCTGCTCGCCCGCGCCGTGCAGGGCCTGGCCGCCCACCCGCAGGGCGGTGCGGGCGCGAGCTCCGGCGATGCGGAGCAGATCCTGGCCTTGCTCGACGAGTCGGAGTTCGAGGACTGGCTGCGTCTGGCGGGGGTGATCAACCGGCTGGAGACGGACGGCGACTTCTCGGTGACGATGGCACGCGTGGAGCGGCGCTACGGGCGGCTGGTCGGCCGGCCCCTCGACCGCCAGAGCAACCCCTTCGGGCCGACGACGATCTGCCGGGCCTTCCAGGCCGCGACCAAGGAGCTGACGCTGTGCGGTGCTTCCCGGGCGGTTGCTTACCAGACCTTCGGACGGGTGCTGGGGCGCCACCTGGCGGCCTTGGTCCAGGATCTGGACGAGGCGCTGTCGGTCCTGGGCGACCCCGAGCCCGACCCCGAACCTGAGAGCAGCAAGGCCGTCCCGAAGAAGTCGCGCACCTCCTCGGCGCCGTCCCGGGGCAGTTCCCCGGCCCTGATCGAGGAGCGGCGAGGCCGCGGCGCCGCCGCGATGCCCGAGGTCACCGAAGGCGAGGCCGATTCCCCCCGGCGGGGCGCGCCGCCGTCCGGGCGCGACTACAGCCTGGACAGCGTGCTGGCGGCCCTGAAGCAGGTGGAGCGGCTCGGCCCCGACCCGGCGCAACGCCCGGCCGGCCGGGCGGCGGCGCTGTCCGCCCCCGAACTGCTGGCGGTGGCCCAGGACCTGCTGCGCGCGGCTGCGGTGCCGCGCGGCCAGCCAGCGCGGCCTGCCCCGGCGGCCCCTGCATCGCCCGCGGGCGCAGGCGCCGCCATCGCCTCGCTGGGCGACCTGGCCCGCCTGATCGAAGCCGCACCGCCCGCAGGCTGGGTGGAGCCACCGGACGCGGGCCGGCCGCCCCTGAGCGAGCGCATGGCCTTGGCGGCGGGCGGCCTGAACATCGGCGCCCCGATGCGACGGGCGCTGGACAACGCCGGCACCCTGTTCGGCAAGGCCCTGGCGGTGTCCGGCGGCGGCCAGGGCATCGACAGCCTGCTCAAGCGGCTCGAGCAGCCGCTGCTCAAGCTGAGCCTGCGCGAGACCGGCTTCCCGGACAGCGTCGATCACCCGGCAAGGCAGGTGGTCGACCTGCTGGAGCAGTACGCGGTCGCGGTGGACGACGAGGGCCGGTTCTTCGACCCCAAGCTGCACCGTTTCCTGCAGCTCGCGGTGGACCGCATCTGCCGCCAGGCCGAGCAGGACCCGGGGGTGTATGCCAAGGCGCGGGACAGCCTGTCGCGCCTGCTGCCGCCGCTGCAGCAGACCCGGCAGACCCGCGTCGAGCAGCTGCAGGAGGCCTGCGAGGGCCGCCAGCGGATGCGGCTGGCCCGCAGGCGCGTGCAGGAGGCCCTGCACTCGCGGCTCGCGGGCCAGGAGGTAGCGACCGTCGTCCTGGCCTTGCTGGAGGCGGGATGGCGCCAGGCGCTGGTGATGCTGGAGTTGCGCGTGGGCGTGCAGGACGCCCGCTGGAGCGATGCCCTGGCGCTGCTGGACCGCGTGCTGTGGCTGCTGTCGCCGGAATCGATCGACGCCCCGGCCGCGCGTCGGCAGGCGGTCTTGAAGGTGACCGGCCAGCTCGACGTCCTGCTGGCCACCGTCAACCCGCTGGCTGCCGAGCGCGAGGCGGTGATGGCCGACCTCCAGCGCTGCCTGGACCTGGTCGGAGAGGGCCGGGCCGCGCCGGCCGCGATGCCCGACGCCGCCCTGTTCGGCCCGCCGGGCGATGGCCACGATGCCGCCGGTGAAGCGGCGGCCGCCGTGGCGCGGCGGCTGCGCGTGGGCGAGTGGTGGCAGGTGTGGAAGTCGGATGCCTGGGTGCCCATGCAGCTGGTGTGGTGCAGCGAGCCGGCGGCCGAGTGCGCCTTCACCAACCGTTCGGCCACCCGCAAGCTGGAGCTCTCGCTGACCGGCCTGGCCCGGCGGCTGAGCGACGGGACGATGCGCGAGGGGACCGACCAGGCGCAGCCGTTGCTGGAGCGGTCGGTGCAGGCCCTGGTGGACGAGGCGCAGGGGCAGATGCTGCAGAAGGCGCACCGCGACCCGCTGACCGGGCTGCTCAGCCGCAAGGGCTTCCTGCTGCGGCTGGCGCAGACCGCGCTGAGCCGCAGCGCCGACCACACGCACCTGGTGGGCATCATCGAATTCGACCAGTTCCGCGTCGTGTACCAGGCCTGCGGGGTGGCGCAAGGGGAAGCCCTGGCGCGCACGCTGGCCGAGAAGGTCAAGGCCTGCGTGGGGCAGGATGGCATCCTGGCGAGTTTCCGCGACGACATGCTCGCGCTGATGCTCCCGGCGTGCCGCCGGGACGAGGGCCTGGCCCGGCTGGACAAGCTGCTCGGGCAGCTGAGCGAGTACCGCCACCAGACCGAGGGTCAGAGCTACAGCATCGGGGCCAACATGGGCGTGACCGAGTTCAGGCCCGGCGTGGACAGCCCCGACGTGGTGGTGCAGCGGGCCGACATGGCCTGCGTCGCCGCCAAGTCGCAGGGGCGCAACCGCATGCAGTGCTACGCCGCCGACGACCGCCAGCTCCGCAACCAGCAGGACATGGTTGCCTGGGCCGGCCGCATCGACAGCCTGCTGGCCGGCAAGGGCCTGTACCTGCGCGGGCAGATGGTCAGGCCGATCGCAGCCGACTCCGCCCTGAAGCCCTACCACGAGGTGCTGCTGGGCGTGGAGCCGACGCCAGGGCAGCCGGTGAGCCCGCTGCCCTTCATCCTGGCCGTGGAGGGCCTGCGCCGGGCCCACGAGGTGGACCTGTGGGTGCTGCGCCAGACCTTCAGCTGGATACGCCGGCACCGCAGCGAGTTCGCCAGCGGTGGCGGCGTGTCGATCAATCTCTCGGCGACCTCGCTGGCCCACGCCGACGTGATCGAGGCCGTGCACCAGGAGCTGCTGGCCGGCGACGTCCCCGCCGCGCTGATCGCCTTCGAGATCACCGAGACCGCCGCCATCGAGAGCTACGCCGCCGCCGCGGACTTCATGCGCCAGATGCGGCGCTACGGCTGCCGCTTCGCGCTGGACGACTTCGGCAGCGGGCACACCTCGTACGCGCACCTGAAGAACCTGCGGGCCGATGCCCTGAAGATCGACGGCAGCTTCGTCAAGGACATCGTCGACAACCCCGCGGACTTCGCCATCGTCAAGTCCATGAACGACATCGCGCACTCGCTGGGCATGCACACGGTGGCCGAGTACGTGGAGTCGCCGGCCATCCTGGCCAAGCTGCGCGAGATCGGTGTCGACTACGCACAGGGCTATGCCATCCACAAGCCCCGCCGCATCGAGCAGCTGCTGGCGCCCGTGGCGGCCTGAGCCCGCCCGCCGCGGGCCTAGCCGAAGATCACCTTCTTGTCGCGGAGGAAGCCGTCGACGATGCTGAGCCGGATCACCGGGTCCTCGAGTTCCATCAGCTTCTGCTTGGCCGACAGGGGCACGGGCAGCAGCTCGCACCAGCGGTTGGCCACCCAGCCGGCGTCGTCCAGCCGGTAGGGTGGTGCAAACGGCTCGGTGCCGCGCTCGGCCAGCTTGCGGATGGCCTCGACCAGCGCCTGCACCGTCTGAAGCATGGCCGGGCCGGGCAGGTGGGGGGCGTCGTCGGCCACGCGCTCGACCGCCGGCGCCACCCACAGACCGTTGCCGCGCTGCTGCGGTGCTGCGGCGATGCGGAAGCGCGACAGCCCCGTGCAGCGCACGCGCAGGATCCCGGCCTCCTCGGCGTCGACATCGTCGAGCCGCGCCAGCACGCCCACCGACTCCATCTGCACGGCCCCCGACAGGCCGCCCGCCTCCGGGCCCTGCTTCAGGCACACCACGCCGAAGGGCGTGCCCGAGCGCAGGCACTCGGTGACGAGGTCGAGGTAGCGGGCCTCGAAGACCTTGAGCCCCAGCAACGCGCCCGGGAACAGCACCGCCCGCAACGGAAACAGCGGCAGCGGCGACGGCAGCGCGGCGTCGTTCAAGGCGGCAGCCTCAGGCGTGCCCGTCGAGCTCGCGGTGGCGCACCAGCGTCGTGGTGCGACCGCGGAACCGGCTGGCCAGCGTCTCCGCCGCGTACACGCTGCGGTGCTGGCCGCCGGTGCAGCCGATGGCCACCGTGAGGTAGCTGCGCTGGTCGTCCTCGAAGGCCGGCAGCCAGCGCGCGACGAACTGCTGGATCTGCGCGACCATCTCGCCCACCTCGTGCTGCTGCGCCAGCCACTGCGCCACCGGCGCGTCGCGCCCCGACATCGGGCGCAGCTCGCGCACGTAGTAGGGATTGGGCAGCACGCGCACGTCGAACACGAAGTCGGCGTCCAGCGGCACGCCGTGCTTGAAGGCGAAGCTCTCGAACACCAGCGTCAGCGCCGACTCGCCCGCGCCCACGAGCTGGCGGATCCACTTGCGCAGCAGCGCCGGGCGCAGCTGGCTGGTGTCGATGACGGTGGAGACATCGCGCAGGTCGGTCAGCAGCTGGCGCTCGAGCTCGATGGCCTCGATCAGCGCGCGCGCGTTGTCGGCCTCGTGCGGCGCCGTCAGCGGGTGCGGGCGGCGCGACTCGGAGTAGCGCCGCACCAGCGCCTCGGTGCTGGCATCCAGGAAGATGGGGCGCACGTGGATGCCCTCGCCGCGCAGGCGGTCCAGCAGCGGCACCAGCGCCGGCAGGCTGCTGGCGGTGCGCACGTCGACCGACACCGCGACGCTGCGCGTGAAGCGTTCGCGCTCCAGGTGCACGAAGTCGCGCAGCAGCTCGGGGGGCAGGTTGTCGACGCAGAAGTAGCCGGCGTCCTCGAGTGCGTGCAGCGCCACGCTCTTGCCCGAGCCCGAGATGCCGGTGATGAGCAGAAGCTCGTCGCGCCGCGCCAGGCTCTCGATGGGCGCGAAGTTCGAGTCCTCGGTCATGGCTGGCGGGCCCGGGACGTTGGCTCGCCGCGCGGGCCGTGCAGCAGGGTCTGGGCGTGGACCATGCCCGAGAGTTTCTCGCCGCCGAGCATGCGCGCCACCTCGGCCACGCGCGACTCCCCGTCGACGGCGTGGATGTCCGACAGCGTGGCGCCGTCCTGCAGCCGCTTGGCCACCACGAAGTGGTGGTCGGCACAGGCGGCCACCTGCGCCAGGTGCGTGACGGCCAGCACCTGCGCACGGCCGCCGAGCTGCTTCATCAGGCGCCCCACGGCGTCGCCCACGGTGCCGCCGACGCCGCTGTCGATCTCGTCGAAGATCAGTGTCGGCATGGCGGCCCCCTCGGCCTGCGCGGCGGTGACCGCGATCGCCAGCGCCAGCCGCGAGAGCTCGCCGCCCGAGGCCACCTTGGCCAGCGGGCGCGGCGTGCTGCCGGCGTGGCCGGCGACGCGGAACTCCACGTGCTCCAGGCCGTGCGGCTGCGGCTCGGCGGCCGGCTCCACGGCCACCTCGAAGCGGCCGCCCGCCATGCCCAGGGGCTGCATGGCCTGCGTGACCGCCTGCGACAGCGCCGGCGCGGCGCGGCGGCGCAGGCGGCCGATGCGCTCGGCCTCGGCGCGCCAGGCCTGGGCGGCGGCGGCTTCGGCGCGCTCCAGCGCGGCGAGGTCGGCGGCCGCGTCCAGCGCCGCCAGTTCGGCCTTCCAGCCTGCCAGCAGGGCGGGCAGCTCCGCGGGCGGACGACGGTGGCGGCGCGCCAGCGACACCCAGGCGCCGAGCCGCTCGTCGAGTTCGGCCAGGCGCTGCGGGTCGGGCTCCTTACGGCCGAGGTAGCCGGCGAGCGTGCGCGCGGCGTCCTCGAGCTGGGCCTGGGCGCTGCGCAGCACCTCGAGCACCGGCGCGAGCTCGGTGTCGTAGCGCACGACCTCGTCGAGCGCGTCGATGGCACGCGTGGCCAGCGCGTCGGCGCTGTGGTCGGCCTCCGAGACAGCGTCGAGCGCGGCGCGGGTGCCATCGAGCAGGGCCTGTCCGTGGGCCAGCCGCTGGTGCTCGGCATTCAGCGGCTCCCACTCGCCCCCGGCCGGGGCCAGCCGGTCGACTTCGGCGATCTGCCAGGCCAGGCGCTCGCGGTCGCGCTCCAGCGTGCCCTGCGCCTGGCGCGCGTCGGCCAGGGCCCTGGCGGCGGCGCGCCACGCCTGCCAGCGGGCGAGCAGCTCGCGCGTATCGGCGCCGGCCTGTTCGTCGAGCAGCGCGCGCACCGCGGCCGGCCGCGTCAGGCTCTGCCAGGCGTGCTGGCCGTGGATGTCCACCAGCGATTCGGCCACCTCGCGCAGCTGCGCCAGCGTGGCCGCGCTGCCGTTGATCCAGGCGCGGCTGCGGCCCTGGGCGTCGATGCTGCGCCGCAGCAGCAGCGTGTCGTCGCCGTCGTCCGGCGCCCCGAAGCCGGCGTCGTCCAGCCAGTCGCGCAGCGCTGCGGGCGTGTCGAACTCGGCCGTCACCTCGGCGCGCGCGGCGCCCTCGCGCACGATCGCGGCGTCGGCGCGGCTGCCCAGGGCCAGCTGCAGCGCGTCGATCAGGATGGACTTGCCGGCGCCCGTCTCGCCCGTCAGCACCGTGAAGCCGGGGCCGAGCTCCACTTCGAGCGCCGCGACGATGGCCACGTCGCGCAGCGACAGCCGCCGCAGCATGGCTAGACCACGCCCTCGTACCAGCGCAGCTTGCGCCGCAGCGTGGCGTAGTAGCTCCAGCCGCGCGGGTGCAGGAAGCGCACCTGGTGCGCCGAGCGCCGCACCCGCACCTGGTCGCCGGGGATGAGGCTGGCGATGTTGTGCATGTCGAAGTTGGCCGAGAGATCGCGGCCGGCCACGATGCCGATGCGCACCTCGCCGGAGTCGGGCAGCACGATGGGCCGGTTCGACAGCGTGTGCGACGCGATCGGCACCACCACCCAGCCGCCGATGGCCGGGTGCAGGATGGGGCCGCCGGCACTCAGCGCGTAGGCGGTGCTGCCGGTGGGCGAGGCGACGATCAGGCCGTCGGCCCGCAGGTTGGCGACGAAGTCGTCGTCGACGTCCACGCGCAGCTCCACCATGCCGGCCGTGGCGCCGCGGCTGACCACCACGTCGTTGAGCGACAGGCCCTCGAAGATCTTCAGCCCGTCGCGCCAGACGTCGCCCTCGAGCATCGAGCGGCTTTCCTGCTCGTAGTGGCCCTGCACGATGGGCGCGAGCGCTTCGCGGTACTGCCCGATCGCGACGTCGGTGATGAAGCCCAGCCGGCCCTGGTTGATGCCCACCAGCGGCACGCCCTGGCGCGCCAGTTCGCGCGCGATGCCGAGCATGGTGCCGTCGCCGCCCACCACCACGGCCAGGTCGCAGCGTGCGCCCATCTCGTCGGGCGCGAGGGCCTCGAAGTCGCCGTCGGCGTTCAGTCCGGTGGCCTCGGCCGTCTCGCGGTCGAAGCTCACCTCCAGGCCGCAGCTCACGAGGAAATGGGCGATCTCCTCCAGCACAGGGCGGATCCCCCGGGCCTGGTACTTGCCCACGATCACCGCGTGACGAAACGTGCTGGCCATGCGGACGATTACATCACAGCCCCCTCGGAAGACAGGGTGCGCGGCAGCGCCGGCCAACCCCGTGCGCAGGCCTGTTCCTACAATGCGCCGCCATGCTGGACGACCGCGCGCGCACGCTGCTGAAACTGCTGGTCGAGCGCTACATCGCCGACGGCACGCCCGTCGGCTCGCGCACGCTGTCGCGCACCTCGGGGCTCGACCTCTCGCCGGCCACCATTCGCAACGTGATGGCCGACCTCGAGGACCTGGGCCTCATCGCCAGCCCGCACACCAGCGCCGGCCGCGTGCCCACGGCGCGCGGCTACCGCCTGTTCGTCGATACCATGCTCACGGCCCAGCCGCTGGCGCTGGCCGACCCGTCGCAGCTGCCGCCCGAGGCCGCCGCCGAACTGGCCGCCGTGCGCGAGCAGCTGCACCCCGACCAGCCCCAGCGCGTGATCGCGCAGGCCGCCGCGCTGCTGTCTCAGCTGTCCAGCTTCGTGGGTGTGGTGATGGCGCCGCGGCGCGACAGCGTGTTCCGCCACATCGAGTTCCTGCGGCTGGGCGAGCGGCGCGTGCTGGTGATCCTGGTCTCGTCCGACGGCGACGTGCAGAACCGCGTCATCTTCACCGCGCGCGACTACTCGCAGGGCGAGCTCGTCGAGGCCACCAACTTCCTCAACGCGCACTATGCCGGCCTGGGCATCGAGGAGATGCGCGAGCGGCTGAAAGGCGAGGTCGACGCGCTGCGCGCCGAGATCGCGCAGCTCATGCAGGCCGCGGTGCAGGCCGGCTCCGACGCGCTGGCCGAGAGCAGCGACCAGGTCGTGGTCAGCGGCGAGCGCAACCTGCTGGGGGTGCAGGACTTCGGCTCCGACCTGGGCAGCCTGCGCCGGCTGTTCGACGTGTTCGAGAAGAAGGCCGAGCTCATGCGGCTGCTCGACGTGAGCAGCCGTGCCGAAGGCGTGCGCATCTTCATCGGCGGCGAGAGCCAGGTCGTGCCGGTGGAGTCGCTGTCGGTGGTGACGGCGCCCTACGAGGTCGACGGCCGCATCGTCGGCACCCTGGGCGTGATCGGCCCCACGCGCATGGCCTACGACCGCATGATCCGGCTCGTGGATATCACCGCGCGGCTGGTGGGGCACACGCTGTCGACCCGGGTCTGAGCGCGGCGCGCGGCCCGCGGCGCAGGCAGAATCCGGGTTGGCATCCGTGGGCCGGTAGCTCAGTCGGTCAGAGCAAGGGGCTCATAACCCCGGGGTCACAGGTTCGAGCCCTGTCCGGCCTACCACGTGTGGCCCGTTCATCGCGCCGCGGCGGCGGTCGTCGGGTCGATCACGGCGCTGACCGCGGTGATGCGGCTGGCCGGGAAGCCCGAGCGCGCCGCGTGCTCGCGGATCAGCGCCTCGCTCGGCGCGTTGTACACGCAGTACACCTTGTCGCCGGCCACGTAGCTCTGAACCCACTGGATTTCGGGGCCGAGCTCGCGCAGCACGCCGTTGGACTTCTGGGCGGCGCCGCGGAGCTGCTCGGGCGTCAGGCGCGCCGCGCCGGGGATCTCGCGCTCGATGAGGAAGCGTTGTTGCGCCAGTGCGGGCGAGGCGGCGGCCAGCGCGACCAGCACCAGGGCGATCTGGGTCAGGGGATTTTTGGACATGGGGTTCTCCTTGAGGGTCGGGTGGTTGAGGGATCGGGCGGCGGCGGGTGGCGGGTCGTCGGAAGCGCGGCTCAGGTGCCGTAGGTGTAGGGGTCGAGCACGCTGACCTGCGTGATGCGGCCCACCGGCAGCTGGTTGCGGTCGGCGACCTGGCGCACCGCCTCGGGGCTGGGCGCGTCGTAGATGCAGAAGGTCTGCGTGCGCTCGGCGTTGACGTAGCTGTGCACCCAGGTCACGCCGTGCTGGGCGTTGTTGGCGATGACGCCGTCCAGCGCCTTGCGGCCATCGGCATCGATGGGGATGGTCAGTCCCTGCGGGAAGCTGCGTTCGACGAGGTAGCGGGGCATGTCGGTCTCCTTTGGGGGGGGGTCGTGTGGGGTTGCGGGGGTTGCGGCCGCCCTGGGGCGACCACGGCACGAAGGATGGCCATCCACCTGGCGCACCGCGACGGCAGCGTTGCCCAGACTGGACCCCGCCCTTGCCCAAATTGCTCTTGCAAGCCCAGAGACTGAGCTCTCCGGGAAGACCCCAGCCTTGCCTCGGAAGGGCGTCAACCGCAACATCGGCCCCTTGCTTCCTGCTCCCGGCGCTCACTTGAAAGCCTGTCCCATGAAGAAGCTCCTGGTTACCCTGACCCTGGCCTGCACCGCAGGATTGGCCCTGGCTCACAACTGCCCGCGCGAGATGGCAGCCATCGACGCGCGCATGGCCACCAACCCGAAGATGTCCGACGCCGACAAGGCCAAGGTGCAGAAGCTGCGGGCCGACGGCGAAGCAGCCCACAAGGCCGGCAAGCACGACGACTCGATGAAGCTGCTGGGCGAGGCCAAGAAGATCCTCGGCATCTGACAGCGCCGAGCCGCCCGGAGCCCGCCCCCGCCAAGGCGGTTGGGCGGGGCTGTGATGGCGTTCAGTCAGTCCGGGCAGGCCCCTGGAGCCACCCCTGGCGGTGCGCCTTCGCCACGGCCTCGTGGCGCGAGGCCGCCCCCAGCTTGGACAGCACCGCCGCCACGTGGTGGTCCACGGTGCGCACCGAACGGTGCAGCCGCGCTGCAATGTCGGCGTTGCGCAGCCCATCGGCCAACAGCGCCAGCGTCCGCATCTCGGCGGTGGTCAGCCCCGCTGGGTGGGCGCGGGTGGTTTCTCGCGCACCTCGCGGCACGCCGCGCTCGCCGGAATCGCGCAACTGCCTGCGCAAGGTCTCGGCGGCGGGGCGGGCGCCCAGCGCGTCGAAGGCCGCCAGCGCCTCGAGCCGGGCCGCGGTGTCTCCCATCGCCATTGCCCGCGAGCGTTCGTAGGGCATCTCCAGTCGCTGCCATGCATCCGCGGCCTCGTGCCAGCGGCCGGCCATTTCCAGCTGGTAGGGCTCGGCAGCCAGGGCGGTTGCCGCAGGCTCCGGCGCACCCGAGCGCCACAGGCCATAGGCCATCTCGCCGACGAACCACGGGTGCGCCCGGCCGAGCGCCAGTGGCAGCGCGGCGCGCAGCATGGCGGCGGCGTCCTGCGGCCGCCCCGCGGCCAGCGCCGCCTCCGCGCGCAGACAGGCGAACGGGGCCTGCCGCTGCAGCGTTGCGCTGGCTTCGGCCAGCGGGCGGGCGGCCTCGATCGCGTCGGAGACGCCCGGGTCGCCGCGGCGCAGGCGCAGGCGCCCGACGGCCAGCCAGGCCATCAGGCGCGACACCTCGTCGGCCTGTTCATGCGCGATCACCCGGGCGGCCTCGTTGCCCGCCTCTTGCCAATGGCCGCGCAGCATCAGGACCAGCGCGAGCCATGCGCGCGGGTAGTCGAACTCGATGTCCCCGGCCTCGCACAGCGAGACCGATTCGCGCAGCTGCCGCTCGGCGTCGGCCAGGTGCATCAGCTCGCCGTTGCCCGAGCCCAGCATGGCGAGCGACATGGCCAGCGGCGACGTGCGCCGTGATGCGCGGCGCTCGTCGATCAGGGCCTGAAGCATGTCGCGACCGGCCGGGTAGTCGACGAACAACAGCGCCGCACCGAGCGCGGTGCGGGCACGCTCGGCAACCTCCGTCTCGCCACGTTCGCTGGCCAGCGCCAGCGCGCGGCGACCCCAGTGGATGCTGCGCGCATAGTCGCGGTCGAGCATCCGCAGGTGGGCCTCGCGCGCCCACACGGCGGCGTGGGAGGCCGAACTCGGCAGCGGCTCGATCATCGCCAGGGCCTGCTCGATCGCCTGCCGCGCCTCGGCATAGCGCAGCTGGCCCGTCAGTGGCGCCACCTGCCGGGACAGGGACAGCGCGGCGCGCAGCGTGTCGCCGCGGCGCTCGGCCAGGGCCTGCAGCTCGCGCAGGGCCTTCAGCGTCTGCGCGTGACCCGAGCCGAAGGTTTTGGCGGCTGCGAAGGCGTCGAGCCAGTCCATGCGCTGCGCCTCGTCGTGGGCGCGGCCGTGTTCCAGCGCAGCCTGCCAGTGGGCGGCGGCCTCGCGATAGGCCATCCGCCCTTCGGCATCGCGCGCGGCCTGGGGAGCGAAGCGGCTCACGGCGTCGCGGTCGCCCGACTGCAGCGCGTGGTGCGACAGCCGTGCGGCGGCCGTCTGGCGGGCGGCCTGCGACAGCACGGCCAGAACCTGGCGGTGCAGCTGCCGTGCCGCCGGCACGGATAGCGAGGACTCCACCGCCACGCGGCCGAGTTCGTGGCGGTAGCGCAGCTCGTCGCCCTCGGCCAGCAGCAGACCGCTGGCCAAGGCGGCGTCAAGGTCCTCGTCTGACGAAGGCTGAATCGCCTCCAGCACCGCGCGCTCGGCGCGCCCGGGCATCACGGCCACGCGCTGCAGCAGGGCCTGGGCGCCGGGGCCGAGGCGGGCGAAGCGTGCCAGCACCACGTCCTGCACCCGCGCCGGCACCGCCGAGCCCGAGGAGCCGCCGTCGCGAAGCATCTCCGTGACGAAGAACGCGTTGCCGCGCGTGACGGCGTGCACGTCGCCAGCGTTGCGACCCAGGCTGCGCGCCATGGCCTCCACCGCGGCCGGCGACAGGGGCGGCAGTGTCAACCGCGTCGTCGTCGTCGGCGGCAACTCGCCGAGCAAGCGCCGCAGCGGGTGCGTGGCGGTGACCTCGTCGTCGCGGTAGCTGATCGCCAGCAATGCGTGCGACCGCTCGATCCGCCGGCCCAGGTACTTCAGCAGGTCCAGCGTCGCGTCGTCGGCCCAGTGGGCGTCTTCGACCACCACCAGCAACGGCCCGGTGGCCAGGCGCATCTCGTCGAGCACGGCCTCGAACAGCGCCGGTCGCGGCCCTTGAAGCTGCGCCGCGAAGCGCACGCGGGCCTGACGGGCCATGTCCAGCAGCGGCGCGAGCGGCAGCGGCGTCTGCAGTGCGTCGCAGGCACCCCACCACACCGGCTCGTGGCCCTCAGCCAGCGCCTGCAGAACGCTGGTCTTGCCGATGCCGGCCTCGCCGGCCACCAGCACCACGCGGCCGCGCGCGGCCGTACCGGCCAGCTCGTGTCGCAGCTGCGCGAGCGCGGCGTCGCGCTCCAGCAGCGCGGTTGCAGGTCCGGGGTTCAGGGCCTGGGGCATGGGCTGGGTCGGCGTGGCGGCGCTCAGCGCGTCAGCGTCACCTTGCGCAGGCCCGGCGGGTGGTCCGGGTCGAGCCCGCGCTGCCGCGAGACGGCCTCCAGCACCGGGTACAGGCCCTGCACGAGCGTGATGCCGTCCAGGTCTTCCTGGGGCGCCGGCACGATGGGCAGCAACACCAGGCCGTCGGTGCGCGGCGTGCCCGGCGGGGCCGCCAGCAGCACTGCCGCACCGCGGGCGTGCTGCTGCTGCGCCAGGGCCACCAGGCCCGCCTGCGCCGGTCCGCGCGGCGCCAGCACCAGCAGCGGCCAGCCCGGCTTCACAAGGGCCATCGGGCCGTGGGCCAGCTCGGCCCCGGAGTAGGCCTCGGCCTGCAGGCCGCAGGTCTCCTTGAACTTCAGCGCCAGCTCTTGGGCCACCGCCAGCGCCGGGCCCCGGGCGACGACGTAGAGCTGCCGCACGCCGGCCAGCCGCTCGGCGGCATCGCCGGTGTCGGCGGCGGCGGCGCGCCCCAGTGCCTCGGGCAGCGCCTGCAGCGCGGCGGCGAGCCCGGCGTCGTTGCCCCACGCCGCCAGCAGCCTCGCCCCGGCCACCAGCTGTGCGATGAAGCTCTTGGTCGCGGCCACGCTGTGCTCGGGGCCGGCGTGCAGCGGCAGCACGTGCCCGGCCGCAGCGGCCAGCGGCGAGGCGGTGTCGTTGATCACGGCCACCGTGCAGGCACCGCCGCGGCGCAGTGCCTGAAGCGGCTCGACGAGGTCGGGACTGCGGCCCGACTGCGACATCGCCAGCACGAGCAGGCCGCGCGCCTGCAGCGGGCTGCGGTAGAGCGTGAGCAGCGACGGCGGCAGTGAGGTGACGAGTTGCCCCAGGCGCGCCATCACCAGGTAGGCCAGGTGCTGTGCGGCGTGGTCGGAGCTGCCGCGCGCCAGCGTCACCACCGCGCGGGGCGACTCGCGACGCAGTGCCGAACCAAGCTCGGCGTAAAGGCCCGCGTCGCGCGCGAGCAGGTCGGCCACGCGCGCCGGCGCCTCCAGCGCCTCGGCGCGCATCAACGACGCCACTAGCCGTGCAGCCGCGAGTTGCGCGGCACGCTGGCGAGCAGGAACTCCATCTGGTCGGCCACGATGCGGCGGCCGCGCAGGATCATGTCCTCGTGCAGGCTGGGCACGTAGGGCAGGTACATCAGCGCCATGCGCGCTTCTTCCGGCAGCCGGTTGCCCTTGTGGCCGTTGCAGGTGCGGCACGCGGTGATGCAGTTCATCCAGGTGTCCTCGCCGCCGCGCGACACCGGCACGATGTGCTCGCGCGTGAGTTCGTCGACGTGGAAGCGGCCCCCGCAGTAGGCGCAGACCTGGCGGTCGCGGGCGAACAGCTTGGGGTTGGTGATCGCCGGCGTGCTGCGCCACGCGCGGCTGGGCATGGTGCCGCGCACGGCCACGATGGGGTGCAACTCGATGCGGCTCTGCATGCCGGTGGCGCGCTGGATGCCGCCGCGCAGCACCTGAAAGGTCTCGCCCAGCGTCCAGGCCACGGCGTGGCTGGCATAGAGCACCGCCGCTTCCCTGGGGCTGATCCACGCCTGGGGCCGGCCTGAAACGTCCAGCTGCAGCACATCCATGCGGATAGCCTACCCGAACGGCGGCGACGGGTTCAACCGCGCGCGCCGCGAATCCGTCGCCAGGGTTTTCACCGAGGTCGACGAGAAACGGCGCCCGCGGCATCTCGCCGTTAGGGAGCAGACCCCAAAAATGTCGCTCCATCCCGGAACCCGGGACCATCGTCCGGCGTCAGAATAGAACGATCGTTCGATTTTGTGAACCTGCCGTGACGCCCATGCACCTTCGCAGCGACGACGACGCGCTCGACAGCCCCGCCGGCCCCCGCGGTCTTGCGCGAGGCGGCGCGCGCGCGCTGCACAAGGGCCAGCAGACGCGCGCCGCCATCCTGGACGCCGCCCTGGGTCTGGCGTCGCACATGGGGCTGGAGGGCCTGTCGATCGGTGCGCTGGCCGAGGTCATGCAGATGAGCAAGAGCGGCGTCTTCGCGCACTTCGGCTCGCGCGAGGAGTTGCAGATCAGCGTCATCCGGGAGTACCACCGGCGCTTCGAGGACGAGGTGTTCTTCCCTGCCGTGCGACAGCCGCGCGGCCTGCCGCGGCTGCGCGCGATGTTCGAGAACTGGCTCAAGCGCGTGAGCGTGGAGATCGACTCCGGCTGCATCTACATCAGCGGCGCCGTCGAGTTCGACGACCGACCCGGGCCGGTGCGCGACGCGCTGGCCGGCATGGTGCGCGACTGGCATGCGGCCATGGAGAAGGCCATCCGCCTGGCCGTCGAAGAAGGCCATCTGCGCACCGATACCGATGCCGAGCAGATGCTGTTCGAACTGCACGGCCTGATCCTCGCGCTGCACCACGACGCGCGCTTCCTCCGCCGCCCCGGCGCGCTCGACCGCGCGCGCCGCGGCTTCGACCGCATCCTGGCGCGCTACGCCACCGCGGGCGCCGTCGCGGTCGCGGTGGCGGAGGCCACTCCCGGCACCCGGCGCGCCCGCCGCTGACGGCGCTTGGCCGCCCGCATCTTCCGCCTTCCCCCTCGTCCCCAGGAGTCGCACCATGCCCCAGTACAACCCGCCGCTGCGCGACATGCAGTTCGTGCTGCACGAACTGCTCGACGTGACCGGGGCGCTGAAGCACTACCCCGCGCACGCCGAACTCGACGCCGACACCATCAACGCCGTGCTGCAGGAAGGCGGCCGCTTCTGCGCCGAGGTGCTGGCGCCGCTGAACCTCAGCGGCGACCAGGAAGGCTGCACGCTGGACCGCACGACCCACGCCGTGACCACGCCCAAGGGCTTCAAGGAGGCCTACGCGAAGTACGTCGAAGGCGGCTGGCCCGCGCTGTCGTCCGATCCCGACTACGGCGGCCAGGGCCTGCCGCACGTGGTGAACCAGAGCTTCTACGAGATGCTCAACAGCGCCAACCAGGCCTGGACCATGTACCCCGGCCTGGCCCACGGCGCCTACGAGTGCCTGCACGCCCACGCCACACCCGAGCAGAAGCGGCTGTACCTGCCGAAGCTGGTGAGCGGCGAGTGGATCGGCACCATGTGCCTTACCGAGCCGCACTGCGGCACCGACCTCGGCCTGCTGCGCACCAAGGCCGAGCCGCAGGCCGACGGCAGCCACCGCCTCAGCGGCAGCAAGATCTTCATCAGCGGCGGCGAGAGCGACTTCGCCGCCAACATCGTGCACCTGGTGCTGGCCCGCCTGCCCGACGCGCCGGCCGGCAGCAAGGGCATCAGCCTGTTCGTGGTGCCGAAGTTCCTGCCCACGGCCGACGGCGGCGTGGGCGCGCGCAACGGCATCTACTGCACCGGCCTCGAGCACAAGATGGGCATCAACGGCAGCGCCACCTGCCAGATCACGCTGGAAGGCGCCACGGGCTGGCTGGTGGGCGAGCCCAACAAGGGCCTGGCGGCGATGTTCGTGATGATGAACGCGGCCCGCATCGGCGTGGGCATGCAGGGCCTGGGCCTGACCGAGGTGGCCTACCAGAATGCCGTGGCCTACGCGAAGGACCGCCTGCAGATGCGCAGCCTGACGGGTGCGAAGGCTGCCGACAAGCCGGCCGACCCCATCATCGTGCACCCCGACGTGCGCAAGATGCTGCTGACGGCGCGCGCCTACGCCGAGGGCGGCCGCGCGCTGGCCATGTGGACCACGCTGCAGATCGACAAGGCCCTGTCCACCGACGACGAGGACGAGCGGCGCGACTGCGACGACCTCGTCGCGCTGGTCACGCCCATCGTCAAGGCCTTCCTCACCGACAACGCCTGGATCGCCACCTCGCACTGCATGCAGGTCTTCGGCGGCCACGGCTACGTCAAGGAGTGGGGCATGGAGCAGTTCGTGCGCGATTCGCGCATCAACATGATCTACGAGGGCACGAACACCATCCAGAGCCTGGACCTGCTGGGCCGCAAGGTGCTGGCCGACAACGGCCGGAAGCTCAAGAAGTTCGGCGCGCTGGTGCAGGCCTTCGTCGAAGACGAGGGCGTGCGCGAGGACATGCAGGAGTTCGTCAACCCGCTGGCCGACCTCGGCGACAAGGTCACCAAGCTGACCACCGAGCTCGGCATGAAGGCCTTCGGCAACGCCGACGAGGTGGGCGGCGCGGCGGTGGACTACCTGCGGGTGTGCGGCCACCTGGTCTTCGCGTACTTCTTCGCCCGCATGGCCCGCATCGCGCTCGACAGGAAGGACAGCGGCGACCCCTTCTACACCGCGAAGCTGCACACCGCGCGCTTCTACTTCGCCAAGCTGCTGCCCGAGACCGCCGGCCTCATCCGCAGCGCGCGCAGCGGCGTGGCGCCGCTGCTGGCGATGGACGAAGCGCTGTTCTGACCGCCCCAACCAGACAAGGAGACCCGCCATGAAGAACCTGTCCATCGCTGCCGCGCTGACGCTGTTCGCCGGAGCCGCCCTGGCCCAGGCCACGCCCGTGGGCGTGTGGAAGACCATCGACGACAAGACCAAGACCGAGCGCGCGCAGATCCGCATCACCGAGTCGGGCGGCGTGCTCAGCGGCCGCATCGAGAAGCTGCTGGCGCCCGACGCCAAGCCCGATGCCGTCTGCGACAAGTGCAGCGACGACCGAAAGGGCAAGCCCATCGTCGGCATGGAGATCCTGCGCGGCGTGCGCAAGACCGACGGCCACGACCACTGGGACGGCGGCACCATCCTCGATGCCGCCGAGGGAAAGGTCTACAAGGTGCGCATGACGCCCGCCGACGGCGGCAGGAAGCTCGACGTGCGCGGCTACGTGGGCATGCCCATGCTCGGCCGCACGCAGACCTGGATCCGCATCGAGTAAGGAAGGCCCGAGATGAACCGATTCCCCGTTCGCAAGGTCGCCGTCCTCGGCGCCGGCGTGATGGGCGCGCAGATCGCCGCCCACCTCGTGAACTGCCGCGTGCCGGTGCTGCTGTTCGACCTGCCCGCGAAGGAAGGCCCGAAGAGCGCGATCGCCCAGAAGGCCATCGAGAACCTGAAGAAGATCAAGCCCGCGCCGCTGGGCGTGGCCGACGAGGCGGCGCTGATCCAGCCCGCCAACTACGAGGAGCACCTGGCGCGCTTGAGCGAGTGCGACCTCGTCGTCGAGGCCATCGCCGAGCGCATGGACTGGAAGCTCGACCTGTACGCGAAGATCGCACCCTTCGTCGCGCCGCACGCGCTGCTGGCCAGCAACACCTCCGGCCTGAGCATCACCAGGCTCAGCGAGGTGCTGCCCGAGGTCATCCGCCCGCGCTTCTGTGGCATCCACTTCTTCAACCCGCCGCGCTACATGGCGCTGGTGGAGCTGATCGACACGCCCGCCACCCGGCCCGAGGTGCTCGACCAGCTCGAGGCCTTCGTCACCACCGCCCTGGGCAAGAGCGTGGTGCGCGCCAAGGACAGCCCCAACTTCATCGCCAACCGCGTCGGCATCGCCGGGATGCTGGCCACGATGAAGGAGGCCGCGACCTACGGCCTGGGCTACGACGTCGTCGACGACCTCACCGGCAAGAAGATGGGCCGTGCCAGCAGCGGCACCTTCCGCACGGCCGACGTCGTGGGCCTGGACACCATGGCCCACGTCATCAGGACGCTGCAGGACAACCTGCAGGGCGACCCGTTCTACGAGAGCTACGCCACCCCGCCGGTGCTGGCGGGACTCATCGAGAAGGGTGCCCTGGGCCAGAAGGCCGGCGGTGGTTTCTACCGGAAGGCGGGCAAGGACATCCTGCGGCTGGACCCCGCCACGGGCGAGTACGTGCCCGCCGGCGGCAAGGCCGACCCGCTGCTGGACCGCATCCTCAAGAAGCCCCCGGCCGAGCGGCTGAAGCTGCTGCGCGAGAGCAGCCACCCGCAGGCGAAGTTCGTCTGGGCCATCCTGCGCGACGCCTTCCACTACGCCGCGGTTCACCTCGAGGCCATCGCAGAGACCGCGCGCGACGTCGACTTCGCCATGCGCTGGGGCTTCGGCAGCAAGCAGGGCCCGTTCGAGCTGTGGCAGGCGGCCGGCTGGCGGCAGGTGGCCGAATGGGTGCAGGCCGATATCGACTCGGGCGCGGCCTTGTGCAAGGCACCCCTGCCCCCCTGGGTGTTCGAGGGCCCGGTGGCCGAGCGCGGCGTGCACACGCCCGAGGGCTCGTGGAGCCCGTCGCGCCGGGCCTATGTGCCGCTGCGCGAGTTGCCCGTCTACGCGCGGCAGCACTTCCGCGAGAACGTGCTGGGTTCCGGCGCCGCCGAGCCGCTGGGCAGTGGCACCGAGGTCTGGAAGAACGACGATGTGCGCCTCTGGACGCTCGACGGCGAGGTGCTGATCGCCAGCATCACCTGCAAGCTGCACCTCATCAGCCCGGGCGTCGTGGAGGGCCTGCTCAAGGCCGTGGAGCTGGCCGAGCAGTCTTGCGCCGGTGTCGTGATCTGGTCGCCGGACGACGTGTTCTCGGCCGGCGCCAATCTCGAGGCCCTGATGCCGGTGTTTATGAAGCACGGCAGCAAGGGCATCAAGCCCGAGGTCAAGAAGCTGCAGGACGCGATGCTGCGCCTGCGCTACGCGCAGGTGCCGGTGGTGGCGGCCGTGCGCGGCATCGCGCTGGGAGGCGGCAACGAGATCGCCATCCACTGCGCGCGCCGCGTTGCCGCGATGGAGAGCTACATGGGCTTCGTCGAGGTCGGCGTGGGCCTGGTGCCCGCCGGCGGCGGCCTGGCCTACGTGGCGCGCCGCGCCGCCGAGATGGCCGCTGCGGGCAATGCCCAAGCCGACATCCAGAAGTTCCTGTTCGACGGCTTCACGAGCGCCGCGATGGCCAAGGTGGGCACCAGCGCGCTGGAGAGCCGCAAGCTCGGCTACCTGGTCGACGGCGACGTGGTGGTGCCACACAAGGACGAGCTGCTGTTCGTGGCCGCGGCGCAGGTGCGCGCATTGGCCGCCAGCGGCTGGCGCCCGCCGCAGCGCGCGCCGTTCCCGGTGGCCGGCCGCAATGCCATCGCCACCATCCAGGGCCAGCTGGCCAACCTGCGAGACGGCGGCTTCGCCAGCGCGCACGACTTCCACCTGGCCACGCTGATCGCCGAGGTGGTGTGCGGCGGCGACGTCGACGGCGGCAGCCTCGTCACCGAGGAGTACCTGCACGCGCTGGAGCGTGACCGCTTCTGCGCGCTGCTGGACCACCCCAAGACGCAGGAACGCATCATGGGCATGCTGCAGACCGGCAAGCCCGTCAGGAACTGAGCGGCGAGGACGACACCACCATGAGCAAGCAGATCCAGGACGCCTACATCGTCGCCGCCAGCCGCACGCCCATCGGCAAGGCCCCGCGCGGCGTGTTCCGCAACACCCGGCCCGACGACCTGCTGGTCGCGGCCGTCCGCAGCGCGCTGGCCCCGGTGCCCACGCTGGACCCCAAGGCCATCGAGGACGCGGTGGTCGGCTGCAGCTTCCCCGAGGCCGAGCAGGGCATCAACATGGCCCGCGTGGCCATGGTGCTGGCGGGGCTGCCGCACAGCGTGGGCGGCGTCACCGTCAACCGCTTCTGCGCCAGCGGCCTGACGGCGCTGCAGATGGCGGCCGACCGCATCCGCGTCGGCGAGGCCGAGGTCATGATCGCCGGCGGCGCCGAGAGCATGAGCATGGTGCCGATGGGCGGCAACAAGCCCAGCTTCAACCCCGAGATCTTCACGCGCGACGAGAACATCGGCATCGCCTACGGCATGGGCCTGACCGCCGAGAAGGTGGCCGCGCAGTGGAAGGTCAGCCGCGAGGACCAGGACGCCTTCGCGCTGGCCTCGCACCAGAAGGCGCTGGCGGCGCAGGCCGCGGGAGAGTTCGCTCGCGAGATCGTGCCGGTGGAGGTGATCTCGCGCCTGCCGGACCTGGCCACCGGCGGGGTGAGCGTGAGCACCCGCACCGTGAGCCTGGACGAGGGCGCGCGCCCCGACACCAGCCTCGAGGGCCTGGCCAGGCTGAAGCCGGTGTTTGCCGCCAAGGGCAGCGTCACGGCCGGCAACAGCTCGCAGACCAGCGACGGCGCCGGCGCGCTGATCCTGGCCTCCGAGAAGGCCTGCCGGCAGTTCGACCTCAAGCCACTGGCGCGCTTCGTCGGCTTCGCGGCGCGCGGCGTGGCGCCCGACATCATGGGCATCGGCCCGATCGAGGCCATCCCGGCGGTGCTGAAGGGCGCGGGGCTGACGCTCGACGACATGGGCTGGATCGAGCTCAACGAGGCCTTCGCCGCGCAGGCGCTGGCGGTCATCCGCACCTGCGGGCTCGATCCGGCCCGGGTCAACCCCATGGGCGGCGCCATCGCGCTGGGCCACCCGCTGGGCGCCACCGGCGCCATCCGCGCCGCCACCGTGGTGCACGCGCTGCATCGCCGCCAGCTGAAGTACGGCATGGTGACCATGTGCGTGGGCATGGGCCAGGGTGCCGCCGGCATCCTGGAGCTGGTGTGACGGGCCCCCAGGGTTTGTCGCTTCGCGCCTTCGCCACCCCCCGAGGGGGCTTCGGCAGCGGCCCGGCGAAGCCGGTTCCGCGCCGAGTTTCCTTGAGCCTGCACTGAACGGAGACCGCATGAGCATCAAGACCGCCACGATCGACGGCGTGGCCACGATCGAGATCGCGCGCCCCGAGAAGAAGAACGCGCTCACCGTGGCCATGTACCAGGCCATGGCCGAGGCGCTGAACGCCGCGCGCGAGGACGCCGCGGTGCGCGCGGTGCTGATCACGGGCCAGCCCGGCATCTTCACCAGCGGCAACGACGTCGAGGACTTCCTCACGCGCCCGCCCGGGCAGGGCAGCGACTCGATGGACTCGCCGGTGTTCCGCTTCATGCGCGCGCTGCTGGACTGCGACAAGCCGGTGGTGGCGGCGGTCACCGGCGCGGCCATCGGCATCGGCACGACACTGCTGCTGCACTGCGACTTCGTCTACGTCTCCGACGAGGCCCGCCTGGCCATGCCCTTCGTGGCCCTGGGCCTGGTGCCCGAGTACGCCAGCAGCCTGCTGGTGCCGCAGCTGATGGGCCACCGCCGCGCGGCCGAGAAGCTGCTGCTGGGCGACCCCTTCACGCCCGAGCAGGCGGTCGAGTGCGGGATCGCCAACGCCGTGCTGCCGGCCGCGGAGGTGGTGGCGCACGCGCGCCGCGTGGCGCTGCGCTTCAACGCGCTGCCGCCGGGCGCCGTGCGCGAGGCCAAGCAGCTGATGCGCGCCCCCGAGCGCGAGCGGCTGCTGCAGACCATCCGCACCGAGGGCGAGGTCTTCGGCCGCCGGCTGCGCAGCCCCGAGGCGACGGAGGCCTTCCAGGCCTTCCTGCACAAGCGCAAGCCCGACTTCAGCCGGTTTTGAGCAGGCGCGCCCGTGTCGCTGACGGCCAAGCTGGTGCTCTCGCCGCTGCTGGTGGCGCAGGCGCTGCGCACCCGCGCGAGGCTGCCGCGCCTGCCCGAGGCTGCCGGCCCGCGCCAGGGCGTGGTGGGCGAGGGCGCGCCGCTGTCGCTGCTGGTCACGGGTGATTCGTCGGCCGCCGGCGTGGGCGTGGTGCACCAGCGCGACGCGCTGGCGCCCCGGCTGGCGCAGGAGCTGGCCACGCGCGGCGGGCGCCGGGTGCACTGGCGGCTGCTGGCGCACAGTGGGCTGACCACCGCGCAGACGCTGGCGCTGCTGCAGCGCGAGCACCCGGCTGCCGGGCCCGGCGGGCACTTCGACATCGCGGTGGTCGTGACCGGCGTCAACGACGTCGTCGACCAGGTGCCTTCGCACCACGCCGTGTCGCTGCGCGAAGCGCTGGCCAACCGGCTGCGCAACGGCCTGGGCGTGCAGCACGTGGTGTTCGCGCCGCTGCCGCCGGTGCACCTGTTCCCGGGCCTGCCGCAGCCGCTGCGCTGGGTGGCCGGCAGCGACGCCCGCCGCCACGACCGCGCGCTCAGCGACTGGGCGCGCAGCCGCGACGACGTCTCGCGGGCGGAGGTCGAGCTGCCGCTGAACCCGGCGCTGATGGCCGAGGACGGCTTCCACCCCGGGCCCAAGGTCTACCGGCTGACGGCCCACGCCATCGCGCTGCACATCGCCGAGCGCGGGTTGCTTGCGCCATCCTGAGGCCGGCTGAGGCCGGCAGCACGATGCCGCGCCCGCTCCGCGGCGTCAGCGGAACAGGCCCAGCCGCTGCGCCTCGAGGGCGGCCTCGGCGCGCGAGCTCACGTTGAGCTTGCGGTAGATCTGCTTGACGTAGTCGGCGATGGTGTGGCGGCTCAGCCCCAGCTGCACGCCGATCTCGGGCAGCGTGTAGCCCTTGGCCACGCGCAGCAGCACCTCGCTCTCGCGGTCGGTGAGGTTCACGTTGGGCAGCAGGCTGCTCTGCGCCTGCGGGCGGCTCTTGGCGCTGAAGTACGCCATCACGCGGCGCGCGATGCTCGGGCTCAGCGGCGGCTCGCCCTGGCTGATGCGCTGCAGCTGCTCGGTGATGAGCTCGCGGGGCTGCTCCTTCAGGATGTAGCCGAAGGCGCCGGCCTGCAACGCCGGGAACAGGTGCTCGTCGTCGTCGTGGATGGTGACGACGACGCTCTGCGCCTCGGGCTGCAGGTCGCGCAGGCGGGTCACGACATCGACGCCGGTGCCGTCGGGAAGCCCCAGGTCGACGAGGGCCAGGTCGAACTTCACCGCCGCCACCAGGGCCATGGCGTCCTGCACGCGGGCGCCCTCGGAGATGGTGGCGCCCGGGAACACCTGCAGCACGAGCTTGCGCAGCCACGCCCGGATCTCCGGGAGGTCTTCGAGCAGCAGGATGGTCTTCATGGCGTCGGGGGGCGCGCGCTCGTGGCGGGCGTTCGGCGGTCGGTTTCCATGTTATCGGCCGGCCGAATCGGCGCCTGCAGACTCGGTGGCGCGATCCAGCGGAACCGTGAGACGTATCACGGTGCCGTAGCCGGGGCTGCTCTCCACCAGGCACTGTCCCTGCAGTTGCTTGGCGCGCCCCTTCATGCTGGCCAGGCCGTGGCCGCGGTCGAGCCGGCCTTCCACGTCGGACGAGATGCCGTCGCCATTGTCGGTGACGACGATCTGCACGTCGCCGTCCGCGATCTGCGCCGTGATGGTGCAGCGTGCGGCGTTGCTGTGCTTGATGACGTTGCTCGTGGCCTCGCGCAGGATGCGCGTGGTCTGCACGAAGGCACGTGCGCTCAGCAGGTGCGGCAGGTCCTCGGGCGCGTCCCACTGGCCTTCGATGCCGGCCTGGCCGAGGCGGCCGATGATCTCGGCACGCCAGTCGCCCATGGCATCGGCCAGGCGGACCGGCTTGCCGGTGAGGCCGCGCACCGACAGGCGCATCTCCTCCAGCGCCTCGCGGGCCAGCGTGCTGATGCGGTCGTTGTCGCTGGTGTGCACGATGGTCAGCAGCTTGGCGCCGAGGTCGTCGTGCAGGTCGGCCGCGATGCGCTTGCGTTCCTTTTCGGTGACCTGCTCCACCTTCAGTTCGGCGAGCTGGCGGAAATTGCGCTCGATCTCGGCCGTGGCCTCGCGCACGCGCTGCTCCAGCACCTGCCGGCCCTGCTCGGCCGTCTGCAGCGCGTGGCCATGCTGCTGCATGAGCCGCAGGCCGACCAGCGCCAGCACCAGCGGCACCATCAGCTCGGAGGCATGGGCCGCGCCCGCCGGCCAGCCGGCCCACTGCACGCCCAGTTCGATCAGCCCGGCCAGCGCCGGCTGGGCGAGCAGGGGGCCCATCACCCTCTCCGAGCGCGTCGACTTGCGCCGCGTCGCGTGCCACAGCGCCGCGGCGCCGACCGCCCGCGCCAGCACGGGGTACCTGCCGGTGGCG
>JBKDQY010000130.1:0-16439 GCA_046341655.1 Betaproteobacteria bacterium
CAGGCCTTCGCCGACGCAGTGGCTGCTATCCGGCCCGAGCGGGCGCCGGCGCGCCTGCCCAAGCCGGTGGCGATGCTGCTGTTCGGCATGATCACCTGGACCTTCACCTGGCTGCGCGCCGACGGCGCGCTCGGCCACGACGCGCTGGCGCCGCTGGTGACGCGGCTGTTCGTCGGCGGGTTGCAGGCCCTGCCCGACGCGGCCGGCGGCGCCCTCAGCGCGCCACGTTGAAGGCGCGCGTGGCCAGCAGGCCCAGCGCGATGCCGGCGGCGTCGGCCAGCACGTCCCAGGCGCTGGCCTCGCGGCCCGGGATCTGGCTCTGCACCAGCTCGATGAACACCCCGTAGGCCAGCAGCGCGGCCGCGATGCGCCACGCGGCGCCGCGGCCGAAGCCCTGCGCCGCCACCCAGGCCAGCGCGCCGAAGGCGGCCAGGTGGCGGGCCTTGTCCAGCGGCAGGCCGCCGTCATCGAAGTGCACGGGCGCGAACGCGAACCACGACACCACCGTCAGCAGCAACGCCAGCAGCAGGCGCCAGGGCACGGGGCTTCGCAGGGCCTCAGGCCGCACCGCAGACCTCGCAGCCCGGCTGCCGCGCGACGGCGAGTTCGTCCCAGCGCATCGTGCGCGCGTCCAGCATCAGCAGCCGGCCGGCCAGCGGGGTGCCGATGCCCGCCAGCAGCTTCAGTGCCTCGGCGGCCTGCACGCTGCCGATCAGGCCCACCAGCGGCGCGAACACGCCCATCGTCGCGCAGGCCACGTCCTGGTGCGCCGCCGACGGCGGGAACAGGCAGCCGTAGCAGGGCGCGCCGGCCCTGCGGGTGTCGTAGACGGCCACCTGGCCGTCGAAGCCGATGGCTGCGCCGCTGACCAGCGGCCGGCCGTGGCGAACGCAGGCGGCGTTGACGGCGTGGCGGGTGGCGAAGTTGTCGCTGCAGTCCAGCACCACGTCGGCCGTGGGCACCAGTTCATCCAGCAGCGTGGCGTCGGCGCGCTGCACGCGGGCGTCGACGACGACGTCCGGGTTCAGCCCCGCGATGCGCTCGCGCGCCGAATCGGCCTTGGGCTGGCCCACGGTGGCGAGCCCGTGCGCGATCTGCCGCTGCAGGTTGGTCAGGTCGACGCGGTCGTGGTCGACCACGGTGATGCGGCCGACGCCGGCACTGCCCAAGAACAGCAGCACCGGCGAGCCCAGCCCGCCGGCGCCGATGACGAGCGCGTGGCTCGCGAGCAGCCGCTGCTGGCCCTCGATGCCGATCTCGTCGAGCAGGACGTGTCGGCTGTAGCGCAGCAGCTGGTCGTCGGTCATGCGGGCAGGGTGGCAAGGCGCGGGCGGGGCACGGCGGCCCGGATTGTCGTCGCAGCGGCCCCGGCCCGGCCACCGCGCGCGCCACGACCGGCCACGCGGCGCAGCGCCGAGGGTGACGGTGCGGCCGGCAGCTGCCAGGCCTCTACCGCTTGCGGCAGACTCAGCTGCAACACGTGGCGGCCGGGCTGCGGCATCGTGGCCACCCGCTCCAGCAGCGCCTCGGTGCCGGCCTCGCCCAGGCTGAGCACGAAGTGCTGCCAGCGGCGCTGCACGCGCTCGTGCAGCCAGGCGTCCTCGAGCGCGTCGCGCAGGCCCGTGCCGGCGGCCGGCGCGGCCAGCACGCGCGGGGCCATGGCGCCGACGAAGAGGTTGAAGTCGTGGCGCAGCGTGTGCGCCGGCAGCAGCGCTGCGATGGCGGCGCAGCGGGCGGCCCAGCCCGGCGCGGCGAAGGCCTGCGTCACCAGGGCCTGCAGGCCCTGGGCTGCGCCCAGCAGGCGCACCCGGTTCGGCGGCAGCACGGCCAGCGGCAGCTGTGCCGCGGTGGCAAAGGGCAGGGCGGTGGCGAACCCGCGCAGCGCGGCCACGCGCCACCAGCCGGCGGCGTCCAGGCCCTGCACCGGCTGGCCGGCCTGCTCGGCGGCGCGGGCGCGGCGACGGGCTTCGTTGACGTCGATGCCGTGCATGGCCATGGCCCCGGCGGCGCTCAGCGTCACCAGGTGGCCGGCCGCCCAGGCGGCGGCCTCGTTCAGGCGCAGCACCACCGCGGCGTCGGCCGTGCCCGGCGCGCCGCCCAGCGGCACGCGTCGCACGGGGCAGCGCGTCGCGGCGATCTGCGCCAGGTGCTGCGGGTTCAGCTGGTCCATGTCGAAGGCCTCGCCAGCCTGCCAGGCCGCCAGCCGCAGCGCCAGCCACTGGCGCACCGCCGGCCGCGCGGGCCAGGTGCGGCGGCCGAACACCGCCTGCGCGGCCTGCCAGCCCTGGCCCACGGGGTGCCCGGCAGCCAGCAGCGTGGCCGGCGGCACGAGGCCGTGGCGGCCGTGGTCCCAGCCGATCTCGAAGGCGGTGCGGTCGTCGCCGTCTGCGGTGGTGGGGGCGGTGTCGAAACGGATGGCGGTCTGCAGCATGGCTCGCTCCTGCTGTGGGGGCGGGCACGCCCGGTGCGTGCCCGGTGCGGTGCAGTGTGCGGAGCGGATGGCTCATGGGGTGAGCCAGCATCAGCCGGGTCCGTCCAGGCCGATGGAGGCTTCGGGTTCCTGCGCGCGCCTGGCCGGGCGCTGCCCGACCATGCGCGGAGACTGCTCTATACTCGCGGGCTTTCGCCGGTGTAGCTCAGTTGGTAGAGCAGCGCATTCGTAATGCGAAGGTCGGGAGTTCGACTCTCTTCACCGGCACCAAGTAAAGACGCGGGTTAGTGGGTTAGCAGCCACTAACCCGTTTGTCTTGCTGGCCCTGCCTTTTGTGGTCATGTAGCCACCATGTAGCCAGCGGTACAGGGTTCCGGGCCCCAGAAACGACGAACCCGGCACGGGGCCGGGTCGGGTCTAGGTCGGGGGTGGGGCCTGCCCCGGAACCCGCAGCGTACTTCGCAGCACTTTGCCGATGGGTTCCCGGACCTATGGGTTCCCGGACTGCGGGCGGTTTCGGGCCTTTGTTTATCGATCCCGTTCCGGCTCGGGGCTGCGCAGTCCCTCGGGCAGTCGCCAGCGCCCACGGTCGCGGCCGAACAGTCGGGGCGGTTCCCAGCGCCCATGCACCAGGGCCGACAGTCCCGTGATGACAAGGCGGTCAATCAGCGCCTGGGTGTTGTCCTTCGGGTGCAGTTCCTGCGCGGCCTGCAGCGCCAGCAGGGCAGCCGGGCCGGGCATGTAGTCAACGCGGACGCGGTTCGCCTTGCTCATGGCTTGGATTCCTTCGCTTGTCGTCTAGCTCGCGCAGCACGTCGCGGCAGTCGCGGGCCACGAAGCCCACGCCACCGGCTGCCCGTATGCGCCCGATGAATTCGGCCTGCGCGGGGCGCAGCTTCCCGGCCGGGCCCTTCACCTCCACCCCCAAAAGGCGGCCGTCCTTCAGTTGCCCCAGCACGTCGGGGCACCCGCGCCAGCCGAACCGCACAAAGCGGGCACCCATGCGGGCGGCACCGGAGTTCATCCGCTCGCACCAGGCCACGGCGGGATGCGCCCGCAGGGCCTGCAGCACCTCCACCAGCGCGGCGGCTTCCTTGCGGTCGAGGATGCGCGGCGGCGCTTGCTCCAGGCCGAACAGGTCAGCAGCCATAGCCACCCCCGAACCTGTCACCCCGAATTCCCGTCCCCCTATAGGGGGAGCGGGGAATTTCGGGCCCGGGAATCCCCGAAAACAGGGAAAACGGGGAGTTTCGGGGAGTCACACCATCCATAGCCAACCATCCAGGCAGCCGAGCACCCCACCCTCAACCAGGCCCGTTATCGCTACTCTGGCGCGCTCGGCTCTGCGGTCGGTGGCGCAGGTCAATACGGCAGCGGCGGCGCTTATGGCGGCCTCCAGTTCGATGCACGGGCGCGATGCTGGCGCTCCACCCATGCCGAACCGGGTCGATGCCTTGAACATAGGGCGCAGGGCTTCCAGCACCAGCTTTTGATTGCTACCCCGCGGCAGCTTCACGCGGGCCACGTCGGCGGCGGCCGTGTCGCGGCGCACCACGCACGATGAAACCGGCTCGCCGTCGCTCCCTGGCGGCAGTTGCACCACCTCCAGGCGGAACGGGTGCGCGTCACCATCGGCGCCTTCCTTTGCCTTGCTCACCTTCCACTCTTTGCGCTCGCCGTCGCGGGTCACTTCGACGGCAGCATCAAGGGCAGCGAAAAGGCTTGAGTGCCCGCGCAGGCCCCGGGCGGCATCCTTGCCCGTGTGATGCACCAGCACCACCAGGCCAGCGGTCAGCCGCTGCAGGTCCTTCGTGCCTTCCAGAATCTCGCCCATGTCGCGGCTTGAGTTCTCATCGGCCATCGGCGCGGCGCGGTTCAGGGTGTCAACGAACACCACGGCACCGGCACCCACGGCGGCGAGGATGTCGGCGGCGAGGTCGGGCGCGTCGCCCGTCAGCTTGAACCCCTGCAGCACCAGGCGCAGGCCGGCCGGCAGCTTGCGGCCGTGCGCTTGCTCCCACGCCTCGGCGCGCAGCTTGAACCCGGCTTCGCCTTCCAGGACGACGTACACCACGGGCGCGGCGGTCACGCGATAACCGAACCACTCGCGGCCCTCGGCGATATGCGCGGCCAGGTCGAAGGCAAGGAAAGACTTTCCCGATGCGCTGGGGCCGAACAATGCGGCCACGCCCACGGCAGGCAGCACGCCACGCACGCGCCAGGCTAGCGGCGGCAGCGCGGCGAGGTCATCACGGCCCAGCAGCTTGAAGCGCGGTTCAGGTTTCGGCGGTTCGCTGGCGCTGGATAGAAGCACCTCCAGGGCGTCGAAACCTTCGCGCAGTCCGTAGTCATTCGCATCGAAGTTCCGCGCCTCGCCCTCGGGCATCGCGGCCACGGCGGCACCCACCTCGCGGGCGATGGTTTCGGCTTCCTCTTCCTTGCCCTTGTCGGGCACCAGCACCAGCCGCGCGGCCGGGTCACGCTCGCGCAGTTCCTCGGCGATGCTGCGCACCCGGCCCCAGCCAAAGCACACCACGGCGGGGTGGCCCGTCGCCTTCCAGCACGCCCAGGCTGTGCCGATGCCTTCGCACAGGTACGCGGTCCCACCCGGCACCAGGTCGCCCACGATGAAGGCGCCACCGGCCATTGATGCACCCGGCAGGTTCGGCTTGTCGGTCTTTCCCTTTGCCTTCCACTGCGCGCCCACGTCGGGCGGCGCGATGAATTGCAGCGAAACCGGCTCGCCCCCGGCCAGCGGCAGCACCGGCACCACTAGGCAGCCGGCCACGCTCTCGCCCCGAATCCGCAGCGGGTCACCCTCTGGCACCACGCGCAAGCCGTCGGGGCGGCCGTCCTTCTTCACGATGTAGCCATGCGCTTCAGTCGCGGGCCTGCAGCGCGCCCACACCTCGGCGGCACTCATCCCGGGGCGCGGCGCTTTCGCGGGCTCTACGGGGCGCGCAGGGGCCTTGCTGGGGCGCTCGCGGCGCTTCCCGTAGCCCCCATGCTCGGCGGCCATTCGGTACAGCGTGCCTTCGCCTATGCCCTTGCCCGGCTTGATGCTGCGCCAGGTGTCGAGGGCGGCGCGTTCGTCATAGTTTCCGGCCCCGGCGCTCCATTCGTTGAAGTCATCGAAGCCCAGGCCCGCAGCCTGCGCGGCCATGCCAGCGCGCACCCACTCATCGCGCGGCAGGTCGGGCGGGATGGCTTGCAGCGCCTCGCGGGCGCGGTCGCGGTCAGGCAGCATCGCCACCCCCCGCCTCGCGCGCGCCTGAGAGCGTTCCGGGGCAGAATGGAGGCGGGTCAATCAGCGTCAGTTGTTCACCCAGGGCCCCGGCAGCCGGTAAGTTGTTCGGGGCCTCTTTCATGCTGGCACCCCCAGCAGGCGGCGAATCTCTGCTACCGGCCAGGCCAGCCGGCCATTCACTCGCAGCGGGCGCAGCGGGCCGTCCTCTTTACAGGCCCAGCCCCTTAGGGTCTGGGGCTGGCGGTTCAGGTAGTAGGCGGCGGCGGCCGTTTCGACGGCGGGGCGGGTTTCGCGGTCAAGCGGAACGAAGGCGGGGCCCGGTGCGGAATCGACACGGGCGGCGGAAGTCTCAGCAGGGCGCATACACGCTCCGATGTTGAAAGGGTAGGCAGGCCACGAAGGGCCGACTTACCGATTCCGCATCCGAGGGGCGCCCGCCGGTTATCGCGGGGTCGCGTTAGCGACGAGACTTCGGATTCGCTTCGCCACTGGGCAGCGCCCGGCGTCAACGGGCGCGCGTCTTTCCGCGCAGTCATGCCCGAGGGGCAATCTCCAGTGTTGAGCAAAATTGTAGGAAATTGACCAATGTTCTGCAACAGGTCTAAGCGGCAGCCACCACGCGCAGCCCACCAGCGGCGGCGGTCGCCGGGTCGAATTGAATCCCCGCCTTGTCGAGAATGAACCGTTCAATCTGCGCGAGGTAGGGGCGCAGCGCGTCAATCGAGCGGGGCCGGTAGCCCTCAGCGATGGCGCTCGGCTTGTGTCCCATAACCTGCGCGATGGCACCCGCGGGCGCCCCGGCAGCCTCGCCCAGCAGCGAAAAGGTGCGGCGCAGCCCGTGAATCGAAACGTGCGGGATGCCTGCATCGGCCAGCACGTCGCTATGGGGCGCACGGGGTTCGGCGATGCGGCCGGATGCGCTGGCCTGCACCCACTGCGGCGGCTCACCCTTGCGGCCCTTCTTCAGCCTCACGCTGGCGAACACCCATTCATTGATGCGCGGCAGCCCGTTGATAAGGTGCGCCATGTAGGGCGTGAGCGGGATAACGCGGGTCGCTTCCACCTTGTCGGCGATGGTCAGTTTCTGCCACTGAAAATCCACGTCAGCCCAGCGCAGGCCGGCCAGTTCTTCGCGGCGGGCGCCGGTCAGCACCAGGGCCTGAAGGTAGGCGCGGGCGGCGCGGCTCTGCAGCTTGTCGGTGCCAGAGAACCATGCGGGCAGTTGGTCAATCTCCAGGGCATCGCGGCGCTTGTTCACCCCGGGCAGCACGTCGCCTAGCTCGCTCGCGCGGGCGGCGTCTCTCTGCACCAGGGCGCGAAGGTCCTTCTTCGTCGCGCACCAGCCGAGAAACCCGGAGAACATCGCCACGGCCCGGGCGGCCTGAATCGGCGCCGTCTTGGCTTCCTTCGCATACCACTCGCGGATGGTGTCTTGGTCAATCGACGCCAGCGCCAGCGGCATCAATGCGGCCAGGTGCCCGGGCTTCGTCTTGCCCGTGCCTCGCTTCTTCGGCTCGCCACCCAGCGAAGCGGCCTTCTTCAGGTCGGCGACATAGCGCGGCTTCCATGCGGCTTTGCGCTTCGGCTTGCCCTCGGCCATGTAGCGCGGCCACACCTCGGCCACGGTCACGGCGCGGGCCACGGCGGCGGCTTCCTGCGCGGCGGCAGCGGCCTTGCGTTCTTCGGCTTCGGCTTCTTTCTGGCGCTCAAGCTCGCGCGGGTCGGTGCCACCGTCCAACATCACGCGTAGGCGGTTTGCTTCGACCCGGGCGCCTTCGATGCTCCAGGCCCGAACGTCGCCGATGGTGCGGCGGATGGTCTGCCGTTTCAGCTTGGCTTCAAAGACGTAGGACTTTGCCCCGCCAGCGGTCACGCGCACCCGCAACCCGGGCGCCTTGGTGTCGCGCAGAAAGGCTTGCGCCTTGCCGGCCGGGCAGGTGAGCCGGTCGATTGCCCCGGCCGTGAGTTCGCAGGCTTGCGCTAGGTCCGGCGCTTCATCCTTCTTCTTCCTTGTCATCGCGTGCCCCTTTCTACATGTAGCCACCATGTAGCCAGATTGCCGGAATTTTCCAGAATCCGAATCAACGCTTGCTGCTAGAAAAATGGCGTAAATCGTTGATTTATATTGGTGTCTAGGGGGAGTCTATCAACGCGGCGGAATACAGGCAAACGCTATTTCTCGCGCATTCGTAATGCGAAGGTCGGGAGTTCGACTCTCTTCACCGGCACCAGGAACTACAGCGACGACAAGGGCTTGGCTTCGGCCAAGCCCTTTGTCCTTCAGGGCGCGACATCGATCGCCCGCGCGACCACGCCCGCCGCGCGCTCGCTGATCACCCACTCCACGTGCAGGCGCGCGCGGGTCAAGCCGACGAAGAGCAGCCGGCGGGTCAAGGGTGCGAGTTCCTCGAAGTCGCACTCGGTGAGCACGACGGCGGGCGCTGCCTGCCCCTTGAAGCGCCGGACGGACTCGACGAGCAGTTCGCCGCGGGTCCAGACGGCGCCGCCGCCCTCGTCGTAGGTGCCGGCAAAGCGCTGCACGGACCACGGACCGAGCCGGTCGGCCTGCTGGAGCGTCGAGCGTTCGCGGCCTCGCAGGCTTACGACGGCAACTTGATCGACCGAGAACCCCCGTTGAAGGCAGCGTTCCACGGCAGTCTGGGTGGCCCTGGGGCAGTCCGGGTCTGCGACGTAGATGATCGGATCGGGTGTCTCGCCCTCGTAGGGTGAGCGGGCCTCGACGGAGTCGTCACACAGCTGCAGCAGGTTTATCAGCCGCACGACTGCGCGTGGGGTACGGAAGTTCTCCAGCGATGTCACCGTGGCCGCCTCCGGCAGCTCGAACGAGACCCTGTCGGCATACAGCTGCTGGTTCGGGTCCTCCATCAGCACCGCACGCCCGTTCGGGCGCAGGCGGCCCAGCAGGGCCTCCACCCACTCGGGCTGCAGGTCCTGGCCTTCGTCGAGCACCAGCAGGTCGAGGTCGGGCTCCGCGTCTCGAAGCGCCGCGATGCACCCCTGGGCCAGGCGGTCGAACATGCCCGGCAAGGCGAAGTCAATCGCCATCCCGCCGCGCCGGCACACCCGCAGCGCGTGCTCGTGGAAGGTCTCGGCCAGCACCCGCACCGGAGCGACACGGGCGATGTGATCGGCCAGCGCGCGGTTGAAGCAGAGGTAGCTGGCCCGCTGGCCGGCCGCGTCGGCGTCGCGCAGCAGCCGCAGCGCCAGCTGCGTCTTGCCCGATCCCGCCGTGCCGACGACCCGGATCAGGCCGGAGGGCACCGAAAGCCGGGGCACCCAGGTCGCCAGTCCCGCGGACAGCCGGGTCGACGCCTCCTGCAGGCGGCCCGACATCGCCGAGACGTCGGGCGCCACCCGGAACCGGTTCTCGAGGAATGCCATGACCCGCGTCCGGATGGCGGCGTCGAGGGCCCCGGGCCCGAGCTGCTCCATCACCCGCGGCACGAGGGCCTCGAGGTCGTCGCAGTCGACGATGCGCTCGCGCGGCCACTGCACCGTCTGCGACTGCACCTGCAGGTCCGGCAGCACCAGCATGTGGTGCAGGCGCACGTGGAGGCCGGCCTGCTGCAGGCGGGAGCGCAGGCCGGCGTACTGCATCCGCACCTGCGCGGTCACGTCCTTGGTCTGGTGGCCATAACGCTTGAAGATGCCGTCCGGCCGGAACTCGACGCCGCCGGACTTCACTTCCAGCAGGAGCAGATCGCCGGCCTGGTTGACGACGATCACGTCGATCTCGCCGTGTCGTTCGTTGTCGGCCGACCCGCTGCTCCACTCGACGCTGTGGAAGACGGCGAACGCGTCGGACAGCCCCGACGCCAGGCGACTCACGACCTCCCGCTCGGCCGCCTCGCCCGCGGACAGCGCCGTGCCGGACGGCATGCTCGGATGCACCTTGGCCACGTTCTGCTTCCCCCCGGGCCTCAGTCTGCCCGGAAACGGCAGGCGCCGGGTCGCTGCCTAGAATCCGCCGATGCGCATCCTCATCGCCAACGACGACGGTTATCTCGCCCCCGGCATCGCCGCACTCGTGCGGGCCTGCGACGGCCTGGGCCACATCGACGTCTACGCCCCGGAGCAGAACGCCAGCGGCACCAGCAACGCACTCACGCTGACGCGGCCGCTGTCCATCTTCCAGGCCAAGGTCGAGGGGGTTCAGGGCTTCAACGTCGTCAACGGCACGCCGTCCGACTGCGTGCACGTGGCGCTCACCGGCGTGCTCGCCCAGAAGCCCGACCTCGTGCTGTCGGGCATCAACAACGGCGCCAACATGGGCGACGACACGCTGTACTCCGGCACCGTGGCCGCGGCCATGGAGGGCTTCCTGTTCGGCGTGCCGGCGATCGCGTTCTCGCAGGCCGAGAAGGGCTGGGCCCACCTCGACGCCGCGGCGGCCGCGGCGCGGGCCATCGTCGACGAGGTCATCGCCAGCGGCGCGCTGCAGCGCGGGCCCTTCCTGCTGAACGTGAATTTTCCCAACCGGGCCGACGTGGCCGCGCGGCCGCGCGTGGTCACGCGGCTGGGGCGCCGGCATCCCAGCGAGCCCGTGGTCCAGCAGACCAATCCGCGTGGAGAGCCCATCTACTGGATCGGCCCGGCCGGCGATGCGCGCGAGGCCGGCCAGGGCACCGACTTCCACGCCGTGGCTCAGGGCTGCGTGTCGATCACGCCGCTGCAGGTGGACCTGACCGACCACGCGGGGCGGGCCGTCTGGGCCAGCCGCCTGGCGCGCGCGTGAGCAAGCCGGCGCCGCCGCGCTTCCCGCTGGGCCTGGACCGCGTGCAGGGCCGCGGCCCCGCACCGCGGCCGGGCGACGATGCGCTGCTGCGCCCCCAGCGCCCGCTGCAGCACATGGCCGCCGAGCAGGCCCGGCAGGCCGCGCCCAGCGGGCTGGGGCTGGACTCGGCCGCCGTGCGCGCGCACATGGTGGGCCGGCTGCGGGCCGGCGGCCTGCGCTGCGAGCCGGTGCTGCAGGCACTGGCCACCGTGGAGCGCCACCGCTTCGTGGACAGCGCCCTGGCGCCGCAGGCCTACGAAGACACCAGCCTGCCCATCGGCCTGGGGCAGACCATCAGCAAGCCCTCGGTGGTGGGCTGGATGCTCGCGCTGCTGTTCGACGGCGCCTCGGCGCGCGAGCGCGGCCACCTGGGCCGCGTGCTCGAGATCGGCACCGGCTGCGGCTACCAGGCGGCGCTGCTGCTGGCGCTGGCGCGCAGCGTGGTGAGCATCGAGCGGCTGCAGCCGCTGCACGACAAGGCAGCCCGGCACCTGGCCGCACTTCGCCATGGCGGCGACCTGCGCCTGGTCTTCGGCGACGGCATGCTGGGCCACGCGCCGCGCGCACCCTACGACAGCATCGTCGCCGCGGCGGGCGGCGAGCAGTTGCCGGCCGCGTGGCTGGCGCAACTGGCCCCGGGCGGGCGGCTGGTGGCGCCGGTGCAGCGCGCAGCGGGCCAGCGCCTCGTGGTGGTGGACCACACGCCCGGCGGCATGGTCTCGCAGGAGCTCGAGGCGGTGCAGTTCGTCCCCCTAAAATCCGGCACGGCATGAGCGGTCCATTCCAATTCCTTTACGGTCGGGCACCGGCCCGGGCCCTGTTCGCGGTACTCGTGGTTCTGGCCGCCGGCTGCGCGAGCCCCGACCACCGGGCGCCGGTCGAAGACCGCAGCGGCAGCATCCGTGCCGTGCCCGAGGCGCGCCTGCCCGGGGCAGTCCCCGTGCCGGCGGCCACGGCCCCGTCGCCGGCCCCGGCGCCCTCGCAGGAGCCCGTCCGCCTGCCCCCGGGGGCCGAGAACGCCGGCAAGCCGGGCTACTACACCGTCAAGCGGGGCGACACGCTCTACGCCATCGGCCTGGAGAGCGGCCAGAGCTACCGCGACATCGCGCGCTGGAACAGCCTCGAGAACCCCAACCTCATCGAGGTCGGGCAGGTGCTGCGTGTCGTGCCCCCCGTGGCCGAGGCTGCGGCTGCCGTGGCGCGCCCCATCGCGCCGGCGGGCCGCGTCGACACGCGCCCGCTGGCAGCACCCGGCTCGGTGCCGCCGGGCAGCGGCCCGGCGACCGCTCCGGTGGCTGCGGGCGCACCCGCGGCCACGCCGCCGGCGGCGCCAGCGCCGCCCGCCAGCGAGGGTGAGGACGGCGTCGTGTGGTCGTGGCCGGCCGCGGGCCCGGTGGCGACGCCGTTCGAGGACAGCAAGACCAAGGGACTGGCCATCAGCGGCAAGGCCGGCGACCCGGTGCTCGCCGCCGCCGACGGCCGCGTGGTGTACGCCGGCTCGGGCCTGCGCGGCTACGGCAACCTCGTCATCGTCAAGCACAACAACCTGTTCCTCAGCGCCTACGGCCACAACCAGGCGCTGCTGGTGAAGGAAGACCAGATCGTGCGGCGCGGTCAGCGCATCGCCGAGATGGGCAGCACCGATGCCGAGCGCGTGCAGCTGCACTTCGAGATCCGCCGCCAGGGCAAGCCGGTCGATCCGGTGCGGCTGCTGCCGCCGCGCTAGCGCTCGTGGCCGACGGACACGATTGGCTGGAGGTCGAGTCGCTCGACCTCGAGGCCCAGGGCGTGGCGCGCCGTGCCGACGGCAAGGTGGTGTTCATCGAGGGCGCGCTGCCCGGCGAGCGCGTGCAGGTGCAGGTGTCGCGCCGCAAGAACGCCTGGGAGCAGGGCCCGATGTCGGCGCTGGCCCGCGAGAGCGCGCAGCGCGTGAAGCCCGCCTGCCCGCACTTCGGCCTGCACGCCGGGGCCTGCGGCGGCTGCAAGATGCAGCACCTGCACCCGGCTGCCCAGGTGGCCGTGAAGGCCAGGGTGCTCGAGGACAACCTGCAGCATTTGGCCAAGGTGCGGCCCGAGCGGCTGCTGCGCTCGCTGCACGGCCCGGCCTGGGGCTACCGCTACCGCGCCCGGCTGTCGGTGCGCCACGTGGCCAAGAAGAACACGGTGCTGATCGGCTTCCACGAACGCAAGAGCCGCTACGTGGCCGACATGCGGGTGTGCCCGGTGCTGCATCCGGCGGTCGGCGCGATGCTGATGCCGCTGCGCGAGCTGATCGGCGGCATGGACCAGCGCGACCGACTGCCGCAGATCGAGCTCGCCGCGGGCGACGAGGTCGTCGCGCTGGTGCTGCGCCACCTGGAGCCACTGTCGCTGGCGGACGCCGATCGGCTGCGCGCCTTCGGCCGCGCACACGGCGTGCAGTGGTGGCTGCAGCCGGGCGGGCCCGACACCGTGCACCGGCTCGACGAGGGCGGCCCGGCGCTGGCCTACGGCCTGCCCGAGTTCGGCGTGACCATGCCCTTCAAGCCCACCGACTTCACGCAGGTCAACCCGCAGATCAACCGCGTGCTGGTGCAGCGGGCGGTGCGGCTGCTGGGCGTGGAGCCGGGCCACCGCGTGATCGACTGGTTCTGCGGCCTGGGCAACTTCACGCTGCCGCTGGCGACGCTGGCGCGCGAGGTGCTGGGCATCGAGGGCAGCGAGGCGCTGGTGCAGCGCGCCCGCGACAACGCCCGCGCCAACGGCCTGGGGGCGAACACGCGGTTCGAGGCGCAGAACCTGTTTGATATCGGCCCCGCCGACCTGGCCCGCCACGGCGCCGCCGATCGCTGGCTGGTGGACCCGCCACGCGAGGGCGCCTTCGCGCTGGCCAAGGCCGTGGCCGACGTTCACGCCGCCGGCGGCGCAGGGTTGCCGGGGCGCGTCGTCTACGTCAGCTGCAACCCCGCCACGCTGGCGCGCGACGCCGGTCTGCTGGTGCACCAGGGCGGCTACCGTTGCACGGCGGCCGGCGTCGTGAACATGTTCCCGCATACCGCCCACGTCGAAAGCCTCGCGGTCTTCGACCGGGAGGATTCGGCGAAGGGTCATGTCGCGTAGCGACGTGAGCCGTAGCCAAAGCCTCGCGGTCTTCGAGCGTCCATGAGAAAGGGGCTCCGAGGAGCCCCTTCGAAACCCGTTCGCTCGCGAGATCAGTCGTTGCTGCCGGCGATGCCGAACAGCGCCAGCAGACTCTGGAACACGTTGTAGATGCTCAGGTAGACGCCCAGCGTGGCGGTGATGTAGTTGGTCTCCTCGCCGTCCTGCACGCGCTTGAGGTCGTACAGGATGAAGAACGAGAAGATGCCGATCGCCAGCACCGCCAGCGTGATCATCAGCGCGCTGCTCTGGATGAAGAAGTTCGCGATGCAGGCCACCAGCAGCAGGATGAAGCCGATGTACATGAACTTCGCCATGTTCGACAGGTCGCGCTTGACGACGCTGGACAGCGTGGCCATGCCCAGGAAGATGGCGCCGGTGCCGGCGAAGGCCATCATCACAAGGCTCGCGCCGTTGCCCATGCCCAGCACCACGGCCAGCAGGCGCGACAGCATCACGCCCATGAAGAAGGTGAAGCCCAGCAGGATGGGCACGCCGGCCGCGGAGTTCTTGAACTTCTCGATCGCGAACATGAAGCCGAACGCGCCAACGAGGAACACGATCAGGCCGATGCCGGGCGTGAGGATCCTGTTGATGCCGATGCTCATGCCGACCCAGGCACCCAGCACCGTGGGCACCATCGACAGCGCCAGCAGCCAGTAGGTGTTGCGCAGGACGCGGTTGCGCTGCGCCGCGAGCGCGCCGCCGCCGGCCAGGCCGGGGAAGTTCTGCACGCCTTGTTCCATGGTGACAACCTCCAAGAATGAATTGCCCGCCGGGGCCTCGTGCGCGCGATTGTAAGTGTCGCCGTCAGGTCTGAAATACCCCTGGTCGCGGCAACGACATGGCTTGAGGGGGGTTATCTTCCGCGGCCATGAAGACCCAACCCGTGCTCGGCCTCGACGACGTCAAGGCCATCGCCGCGGCCGCCGAGGCCGAGGCCCTGAAGAATCAGTGGGCGGTGACGATCGCCATCGTCGACGCCGGCGGCCACCCGCTGTGGCTGCAGCGCCTGGACGGTGCCGCGCCCGTCTCGGCCGCCATCGCGCCGGCCAAGGCCCGCACCGCCGCCCTCGGCCGCCGCGAGACCAAGGTCTACGAGGACATGATCAACGGCGGCCGCACCTCGTTCCTGAGCGCGCCGCTGATCGACGGCCTGCTCGAGGGCGGCGTGCCCGTGCTGGTGGACGGCCACTGCGTGGGCGCCGTGGGCGTGAGCGGCGTCAAGAGCAGCGAAGACGCGCAGATCGCGCGCGCCGGCATCGCTGCGCTGGGCAACTGAAGGGCGGCGGAGCACTCGGCGAGCGAAGCCGCCGGGCTATACTCCGGCGGTTTGCCTGCACCCACCCCGCGCGCTCGAAACTCCGCTGTCGGTTTCCCTCGATCCCCGCCGAAGACCCGGTGCATCCGCGCCGGGCCCCAGGCCGGCGATGAGCGCGCGAACCCCGGAGCTTTCCACTTGCTGCCCGAACTCGCACCCGCTCTGCTTGCCCTCGCAGACGGGACAGTCTTTCACGGCCACCGCGCCGGCGCTGCCGGCCACACCGTGGGAGAAGTGGTGTTCAACACCGCACTCACCGGTTACCAGGAGATCCTGACCGATCCCAGCTATTGCCGGCAGATCGTCACCCTCACCTACCCGCACATCGGCAACACTGGCGTCAACGACGAGGACGTCGAGTCGCACCGCGTGTTCGCGGCCGGGCTGATCGTGAAGGACGTGCCGCGGCGCGTATCCAGCTTCCGCGCCACCGCCAGCCTGCCCGAGTACCTCGAGCGCGAAGGCACGGTCGCCATCGCCGGCATCGACACGCGGCGCCTGACGCGCGTGCTGCGGCGCACCGGTGCGCAGAACGGCTGCATCGTGGGCTTCGAGCCGGGCACCGCCGTCGGCCAGGCCCAGATCGAGGAGGCCGCGGCGCGCGCGCAGGCCGCGCCCTCGATGGCCGGCCAGGACCTGGCCCGCGTTGTCAGCACCGCCGCGGCCTACGAGTGGACCGAGACCGAGTGGCAACTCGGCCGCGGCTTCGGCCGGCTGGAGAGCCCGCGCTTCCACGTCGTGGCCTACGACTTCGGCGTCAAGCGCAACATCCTGCGCATGCTGGCCAGCCGCGGCTGCCGCGTCACCGTGGTGCCGGCGCAGACGCCGGCCGTCGAGGTGCTGGCGCTGCGCCCCGACGGCGTGTTCCTGAGCAACGGCCCGGGCGACCCGGAGCCCTGCGACTACGCCGTCGCGGCGACGCGCACGCTGGTAGACGCCGGCGTGCCCACCTTCGGCATCTGCCTGGGCCACCAGATCCTGGCGCTGGCCTCAGGGGCGAAGACCTTCAAGATGAAGTTCGGCCACCACGGTGCCAACCACCCGGTGAAGGACCTCGACACCGGCCGCGTCGCCATCACCAGCCAGAACCATGGCTTCGCGGTCGACGAGAAGAGCCTGCCCGCGATGCTGCGCGCCACCCACGCGAGCCTGTTCGACGGCACGCTGCAGGGCATCGCCCGCACCGACCGGCCGGCGTTCGGCTTCCAGGGTCACCCCGAGGCCCGCCCGGGCCCGCACGACATCGGCAGCCTGTTCGACCGCTTCACCGCGCTGATGACGGCGGCCAAGGAGAAGTCGCATGCCTAAGCGCACCGACCTGCAGAGCATCCTCATCATCGTCTCCGGCCCCATCTTCATCGGCCAGGCCTGCGATTTCGACTACTCCGGTGCCCAGGCCTGCTAGGCGCTGCGGGAGGAGGGCTACCGGTTCGTCCTGGTTAACTCCAACCCGGCGACCATCATGACCGACACGGGCATGGCGGACGCCGTGTACATCGAGCCGGTC
>JBKDQY010000131.1:0-8285 GCA_046341655.1 Betaproteobacteria bacterium
GGGGGCCCGCCCGCGGGGGCGGCATCCGTGCGCGTGGCCGGGGGGTCCGGGGTGCCGGCGGTGGCCGACACCGGCGTCGCCCTGGCCGGGCCCGGGCTGCCGCTGCAGCCCGGGCGCGACCACACCCTGCTGCTGGCCGGCACACCCGCCGCGCCGCGCGTGGTGCTGCTCACCGACGACAACACCCTGCCGCGCGACACCGCGCGCGCCAGGCTCAGGCTGGTGAACGCGCTGGCCGACGCCAGCCTGGTGGCAGCGATGACGCTGGACTTCGCCCCGGTGGGCGGCGAGGTCGCGGCGGGTGACGCCTCGGCCCCGGCGCTGGTAGAGGCCACCAGCACCGGGCGCATCGCCGTCACCGCGCGCGGCGCCACGGCCCCGCTGCTGGTGGCCACCGAGCAGGTGGTGCGCGCGGGCGGCGTGCACACGGTGTTCGTGGCCGGCGCCGCCGCCGCCGCGGTGGGCATCCTGCGGCGCGACCGCTGAGCCCGGCCGGGCCGCGGCCTCCGCCGCGCGGCACCCGGCTTAGCATCCCGGCTTCTTCACTGCATCCGCCGCTGCAGACCATGCCCGACGCCGCGCCCGCCTTCCCCGGCCGACCGGAGGTCCTGCGGCGGCTTCGCAATGCGGGCTGGGTTTGCGCCCTGGCGCTGCTGGCGGCCGGCGCCCTCGCGGCCCCGGCGGGCGGTCTGCAGCCCGGCGGGTCGCTGCCGGCGTCCACCCCGGCCGAGGACGTGCGTTCCGCTCCGGCTGACCCGCCGGCAGCCGCCCGGCGCCCGCGCGTCGGGCTGGTGCTGTCGGGCGGCGGGGCGAGGGGCTTCGCGCACATCGGCGTGCTGCGCGTGCTGGAGCAACTGCGCGTGCCGGTCGACGTCGTGGTGGGCACCAGCATGGGCTCGGTGGTCGGCGGCGCCTACGCGGCGGGGCGCACGGCCGCCGAACTCGAGCGCTTCGCCGCCGGCACCGACTGGGCGGGCGTGCTCGCCGACCGGCCGCCGCGCCGGGACGGCGACTTCCGCGCGCGCGAGTCGGAGTACGAGCAGCCTTCGCGGCTGGAGTTCGGGCTCGGCCCGGGTGGCCGCCTCGTCGGGCCGCCCGCGGCCGTGGGCAGCCACGCGCTGGAACGGGCGCTCGAGCAGCTGATCCCGCCCGGGCTGGCGCAGCGCCCGGCCGGCAGCCTGCGGGTGGCCTTCCGGGCGGTCGCGACCGACCTGCGCACCGGCGAACTGGTCGAGCTGGACCAGGCGCCGCTGGCCGTGGCCCTGCGCGCGTCGCTGTCGGTGCCGGGCCTGTTTGCGCCGCTGACGCACCAGGGGCGCACCCTGGTCGATGGCGGGCTGGTGCGCAACATCCCGGTGGACCTGGCGCGCGCGCTGGGCTCCGAGGTGCTGATCGTGGTCAACGTCGGCACGCCCGTGGACCATGTCCGCGAGCTCGGCAGCGCCTTGAGCGTGGCGCAGCAGATGATCAACCTGCTCACCGAGCAGAACGCGCAGCGCTCGCTGGCCGAGCTGGGCCCGGGCGACGTGCTGATCCAGCCCGCGCTTGCCGGGCTGGATGCCGCGGACCTGGCCACCGGCGCGCCGCAGGCCATCGCGGCCGGCGAGGCCGCGGCCCGGGCCGTCGCCGGCCGGCTGGCCGCGCTCACCCGGCCCGAGCGCGACTGGCTTGCCTTCGAGGGCGCCCGCGTTGCGCAGGGCGCGGCGCGCGCCGATGCCCCCGCCCGGCTGCAGATCCAGCCCACCGAGCGCCAGTCGGCCGAGGTGCTGGCCGCCGTCGCCGGAGTGCGCGTCGGGCAGCCCGTCGACGAGGCGCAGGCCCGGCAGGCCGCCGACCGCCTGTACGCCACCGGCGAGTTCGAACGCGTCGAGGTGCGGTCCTCGCTGCTGCCCGATGGCCGCGCGGCCGTCCTCGTGCCGGTGCCGGCGCCCTGGCGCACCAACCCCTTGCGCCTGGGGCTGGAGACGCAGATCGAGCAGGGCAGCCGCGAGGACTCCACCCGCTTCGCGGCCACCGCGCTGGGCACCTTCAGCGCGCTCAACGCCTGGGGCGCGCAGGCGCGGCTGCTGCTGCGACTGGGCTCCCGCACCACGGTGATGGGCGAGTGGTGGCAGCCGCTGGGCGCGGGCAGCCCGTTCTTCGCCCTGGGTTCATGGCGGCGCGATGCCGGATCGCGCGACGTCTTCTTCGAGGGCCAGCGCTTCAGCCGCGTGGGCGTGACGGAGGCGACGCTGCGCCTGGGCGCCGGCCTGTCGCTGGGACGCGTGGGCGACGTGCAGTTCGGGCTCGAGCAGGCCCGCGGACGCGTGAAGCCCTTCTTCAGCGACAACATCCTGACCGGAACGGTCGCCTTCTCGGACGAGCAGTACTTCGTGCAGCTGCGCATCGACACCCTGGACTCGATGAGCTTTCCGACGCAGGGCCAGCTGGTGCAGGCGCTGTGGCGAACACCCAGGCTGCGCGTCGAGGAAAGCGGTTCGGAGTCCGAACTCCGTGTCCTGACCGGGTTCCGCCTGGGGCGCTGGGCCGGGCACGTGTACGGCGATGTCTCGCGCAGCGAGCTGAGCTATGCGCCCCTGTCGCTCGGGGGCTTCCTGCGCCTGTCCGGCACCCCCATCGATTCGATCGACGGGCAGGCGAGCGTCTTCGGACGCCTGGTCATGGGCCGGCCGATCGGGCAGATGCCCATCGGCCTGGGCGGCGCCGTGCGGGCCGGCTTCTCGCTGTAGGCGGGCACCGTGTCTCCACCCGGAAGCAGGTTCCGGCTGGGCGATGCGCGCAAGGCCGGCAGCGTGTTCGTGTCCATCGACACCCGGGTCGGCCCGGTGTACCTCGCGCTGGGCGCAACCCGCCACGGCGAGCAGGCGGTCTACGTGTTCCTCGGGCCTTTCTGGTGATCGCCGCTCGCACGGCGAAGCGTCGCGCGCAAGCCTCCGGGCCCGGCCGTCTCAGGCCAGCCGGCCGGCGCGGAAGTCCTCCACCGCCTGCACCAGCTCCTGCTGCGTGTTCATGACGAAGGGCCCGTACTGCGCGATCGGCTCGCGCAGCGGCCGGCCGGCGACGAGGATGGCGCGCGCGCCCTCGGGCCCGGCCTGCAGCACCACGCCGTCGGGCTGCGGCGCGGCCGACGCGCCGACGCTGAAGTCGGCCCGCGGGCTGGCGAAGATCGCCATGCGGCCGCGCCGCACCTCGGTGCCGGCCGCCGCCAGGCTGCCGCGGTACACGACGGCGAAGGCGTTGTGCGCCACGGGCAACGGCTGCGCGAAGCGGGCGCCGGGCTGCAGGTGCAGGTCCAGGTAGAGCGGCTCGGTGTCGTCGCGCTGCACGGCGCCGGCCACGCCCTGCGCGTGGCCGGCGATCACGCGCGCCGTGACGCCCTCGCCGTGCCACTCGGGGATCTCGCCCGGGGCGATGTCGCGGTACCAGGGCGCGGTCATCTTGCGGCGGCCGGGCAGGTTCAGCCACAGCTGGAAGCCCTCCATCGCGCCGTCCTCCTGCTCGGGCATCTCGCTGTGGATGACGCCGCGGCCGGCCGTCATCCACTGCACGCTGCCGGGCACCAGCAGCCCCTCGTTGCCGGCGCTGTCGCGGTGGCGCATGCGGCCCTGCAGCATGTAGGTCACGGTCTCGAAGCCGCGGTGCGGGTGGTCGGGGAAGCCGCCGATGTAGTCACCCGGGTTGTCGGTGCCGAAGGCGTCGAGCATCAGGAAGGGGTCGAGCCGGCGCTGCAGGTCCTGCGTGAGCAGTCGCACGAGCTTCACGCCGGCGCCGTCCGACGTGGCCTGGCCCTGCACGAGGCGCTCGACGGCGCGGGGGGTCGTGACGGAGGCGGTGGCGGTGTCCATGCCGCGCACTGTAGCCAGCCCGTGCCGGCGCGGCGTTGCAGGGCCTTGAACACGCCGTTCGCCGGCGGTGCTAGGCTGCCGGCCCTGCACAGGAGGAACGCGCGGCATGAAGGCCATCTGGAAGGGCACCGTCGTGGCCGAGAGCGACGACACCGTGGTCGTGGAAGGCAACCACTATTTTCCGGCCGAGGCCGTGAAGAGCCAGTACCTGCTGCCCAGCAACACGAAGACCATGTGTTCCTGGAAGGGCCAGGCGAGCTACCACACGCTGTTCGTGAACGGCGACGCCAACCCGGACGCCGTCTGGTTCTACGCCGACCCCAAGGAAGCCGCGGCGCAGATCAAGGGCCGCATGGCCTTCTGGAAGGGCGTTCAGGTCGTCGAATGAGCGTCGCCGCGGCTCCGGCGGCCCTGCAGGCCGCCCTTCAGGCCCCGCTCCCGGCGCCGCACCGGCGGCGCCTGCGCGAGCTCTGGCGCAGCGCCGGCTGGCCCTGCCGCGACGCGCTGGAACTCGACCTGCTGGCCGCCGGCATGCTGGACCGCCACTGGGACGCCGAGGGCCGCGAGACGCTGCGCCTGACCGCCGCCGGGCTGCAGGTGCTGGCGGCCTCGCGGCGGCGCGCGCAGGCGGCGCTGGGCCCGCACGAGGCGCTGGTGGCCGTGGTGGCGCGGCAGATGCAGCGCGCCGGGCGCATCGTCTGGCGGCGGCTCGCGCTGCGCGCGCCGCTGGACGAGCCCGACGGCCGCACGCGCTGGGCGGTGGCCATGCCCGATGTCTATTCGATCCGCAACACCACGGTGGAGTCGCGCCTCGAACCCGTGGTCCACGAGATCAAGGTCAGCCGCGCCGACCTTCTGGCCGACCTCAAGCGCCCCGACAAGGGCCGCGCCTACCGCGCGCTGGCCGGCGAGTGCTGGTACGTCGTGCGCGAGGGGCTGTGCCGGGCGCACGAGGTGCCCGCCGACTACGGGCTGATGGTGGCCCACGGCGGCGACGCCGGCGAGCTGGAAGTGCTGCGCCCCGCGCCGCGCCGGCCCATGACGCCGGGCCTGGCGCTGTGGATGGCGCTGGCGCGCGCCAACGCCGAGCCGCCGCCCGACGACGAGGCCCAGCCCGGGCTGGCCGCGGTCGACGACGACGCGGCCGGAGGCCCGCCATGAGCGGCACCCCCTGGTGGCGGCGCTGGTTCGGCGGCGCGCCGCCGGCTCCGAAGCCCGACCCGGCGGCCGGGCCGCCCCCCGCCCCCTCGCCCGCCCCTGCCCTGGCGGCCGCGGGGCCGCCGCCGCCCGCGCTGCCAGCCGGGGCCTTGCGGCGCCCGCTGGTGGGCCGCGAGGGCCGTGTCGGCGCCTTCGAGTGGCTGCTCACCGGCACGGCGCCCCGCCCGCCGGCCGACCACCACGCACTGTGGGCCACCGCTGCCGCCGCCGGCGTGCCCGGGCTGGTGTCGCTGACGCTCGAGCAGGCCCGCGACCCGGCCCTGCAGGGCGCGCTGCCCGCCGGGCTGTGGCTGGCGCTCGACGAGTTGCCCGACGCCGGGCTCGTGGCCGCGCTGCGCGCACGCGCGGTGCGCGTGGGCGCTCCGGCCGGCGTGCCGGTGGCCGAGCCGGTGCTGGACTTCGTGGTGCTCACCGCCACCGGCGCCGGGCTCGACACCGTGCTGCTGGCGCAGCAGCGCTGGCGCGAGGTGCAGCCGCGCCTGTACGCCGTGGTGCTGGGTCTGACGACGCTGGACGAGGCCGAGCAGCTGCTGGCGCGCGGCACCCACCTGGCCGGCGGCCGCCTGAGCCGCGCGCAGGCCGCGCCTGCCACGCGGCCGCTGGGCGCGGCGGTGCACCGCATCTGCGCCCTGCTGAGCCAACTGGCGCAGGACGCCGACACCGCGCCGCTGGCCGAGGCGGTGCGCGCCGACGTTGCGCTGGGCTACCGCCTGCTGCGCTACGCCAACAGCCCCGCCGTGGGCCTGCGCACGCCGGTCGAGACGGTGGAGCAGGCCATCGCCGTGCTGGGCCGGCGCGAGCTCACGCGGTGGCTGCAGGTGATGCTGCTCACTTCCGCGGCCATGCGGCCGGCGCAGCAGGCGCTGCAGCAGCACACGCTGATGCGCGCGCGGCTGCTCGAGCGCCTGGCCCAGCGGCGTGGCGAGGCCGAGCCGGGCGCCTTCTTCACGCTGGGCCTGCTGTCGACGCTGGACACGCTGATGGGCGTGCCGCTGCCCACGGCCCTGGCGCCGCTGCGCCTGCGCGAAGAGGCCCAGCAGGCCCTGCTCGAGCACCGCGGGCCCTGGCAGCCGCAGCTGGCGCTGCTGGAGGCGCTGGAGGACCCCGACGAGTCGCGCGCCTGGGCCGCGGCCCAGGCCCTGGGCCACGGCGCCGAACTGGCCGACGAGACGGCGGCGGCCTGGGCCTGGGCTTCGGGGGTGGACACCAAAGGCTGAGGCCCGCGCCCGCACAATGCGCGCCTGCCCCCCGGAGCCCACGCCCATGCGCCTGCCGACCCGATACCCCCGCGCCCTGGTGGCCCTGGCCGTGGCCGCGGCCACGCTGGCAACCCAGCCCATGCCGGCCGCGCTGGCGGCCCCGGCTGCCGCCGGCACCAAGGGCCTGCCGTCCACCAACCTGCCCTGGATCAGCGCCGCGTCGGATGCCGAGATCGACGCCGCCTTCGCGCAGGCCGCGCGCCTGAACCGCCCGGTGCTGATGTACTGGGGCGCCAGCTGGTGCCCGCCGTGCAACCAGCTCAAGGCCACGCTGTTCAACCGCCAGGAGTTCGCCAACCTGGCGCGCCAGTTCGTCGCCGTGCACGTGGACGGCGACCGTCCCGGTGCGCAGCGCGTGAGCAGCCGCTTCAAGGTGAGCGGCTACCCGACGGTGGTGCTGTTCACGACCGACCGGCAGGAGATCACGCGGCTGCCCGGCGAGGTGGACGCCGCGCAGCTGCTGGCCGTGCTGGGCAGCGGCCTGAACGGCGGCCGCCCGGCGCAGGCCGTGCTGGCCGACGCGCTGGCCGGCAGGCCGGTGAGCGCCGCCGACTGGCGCGTGCTGGCCTACTACTCGTGGGAGACCGGCGAGTCGCAGCTGGTGCCCAAGGCCGACACGGCGCCCACGCTGGCCCGGCTGGCCGCCGCCCACGCCGCCACGCCGGGGGCCGACGCCGACACCACCACGCGCCTGTGGCTCAAGGCCCTGGCCGCCAGCGACGACGCGCCCGCGGCCAAGGCCGTCAAGCCCGACGCCGCGCTGCGCCAGCGCGTGCAGCAGGTGCTGGCCTCGCCGGCGCAGGTGCGCGCCCACATGGACATCATCGGCGGCAGCGCGCCCGACCTGGTGCGCGTGCTCGAGCCCGAGGCCGCGTCAGGCCCGAGCCCGGCGCGCGACGCGCTGGTGGCGCAGTTCGACGCCGTGCTGCAGCGCCTGCAGGCCGACGCCACGCTGTCGCGCAACGACCGCATGGGCGCCCTGTACAACCGGGTCATGCTGGCGCGGCTGGCGTTGCCCAAGGACGCCGTGCAGGTGCAGCTCGCCCCGGCGCTGGTGGCCGACGCGCGCCGCATCGTGGCCGAGGCCGACCGCGAGATCCGCGACGGCTACGAGCGCCAGGCGGTCATCACCTTCGGCGCCGCCGTGCTGGCGCGCGCCGGCCTGTGGGACGACAGCGAGGCGCTGCTCAAGGCCAACCTCGCCCGCAGCCACTCGCCCTACTACCTGATGAGCCAGCTGGCCGGCAACTACCGCCGGCTGGGCCGCAACGCCGAGGCGCTGCAGTGGTACGAACAGAGCTACGAGCAGGCCGTGGGCCCGGCCACGCGCGTGCAGTGGGGCGCCGGCTACGTCAACGCGCTGATCGACCTGGCGCCAGCGGACGCGGCGCGCATCGAGAAGGCCGTCTCGGCGCTGCTGGCCGAGGCGGCCAAGGACAGCGCCGCCTTCGAGGGCCGCAGCGCGCGCAGCTACCAGCGCGTGGCCGCCAGGCTGGCGACGTGGAACGCCGACGGCAGCAAGGCGGCCGTGCTGGCGCGGCTTCAGCGCCAGCTCGACGGCCTCTGCGCCCGGGTCGACGCGGCCGACGGCCAGCAGGCCACCTGCCGCGGGCTGCTGAAGCCGGCCGAGGGCAAGCCGGCCTGAATCCGGGACGCTTCCTGGCGAGACGTGCCGGGTGGCGGTCGAATCGGGTCAGGTTCGGCGTGAAGACGCTGCAGGTGCGGCCTGCGTCCCACCCGCAGGGCCCCGGCACGCGCGAGTCGGTGCTGGTGGACAACGACATCCGGCGCTGAGCGCGCCGGAGTACTCGGCGCTGGCGGGCATGAGGGGGTTCAGACCCCCTTCATCGAGGCCCGCTTCGCGCGGGTGCCGCCCGCGCAATGCCGGCACAGCGGCCACTCAGAGTGTGAGAGGCAATCCAATGCGCCCGCGCTGGGGTGTGCAAGGGCCCTGAGCTAGGCG
>JBKDQY010000132.1:0-2831 GCA_046341655.1 Betaproteobacteria bacterium
TCAGGCGCGGCGCCGGCTTGCCCGGGATGAGCGCCGTGGTGATGATGATGTCGACCTCGCGCGCCTGCTTGGCGTACATCTCGCGCTGCGCGGCCTGGAAGCCCTCGCTCATGACCTTGGCGTAGCCGCCGCCGCCCGAGCCCTCTTCCTCGTAGTCCACCTTCACGAACTCGCCGCCGAGCGACACCACCTGGTCGGCCACCTCGGCGCGGGTGTCGTTGGCGCGCACGATGGCGCCCAGGTTGGCCGCCGTGCCGATGGCCGCCAGGCCCGCCACGCCGGCGCCGGCGATGAAGACCTTGGCGGGGGGCACCTTGCCGGCGGCCGTGATCTGGCCGTTGAAGAAGCGGCCGAAGGCGTTGGCCGCCTCGATGACGGCGCGGTAGCCGCTGACGCCGGCCTGCGAGGTGAGCGCGTCCATCTTCTGGGCGCGGCTGAGCTGCCGCGGCAGCGCGTCGATGGCGAGCACGGTGGCGCGCTTGCCGGCCAGCTGCTCCATCAGAGCCGGGTTCTGCGCCGGCCAGACGAAGCCGACGAGCATGCCGCCCTCGCGCATCAGCGCCACCTCGTCGGAGCTCGGCGGGCGCACCTTGAAGACGATGTCGGCGCGGCCCCACAGCGTGGCGGCGTCGGGCAGCACCTCGGCGCCGGCGGCCCGGTAGGCGTCGTCGCCGCAGTTGGCGGCGTCGCCGGCGCCGCTCTGCACCGCCACCCGGAAGCCCAGCTTGACGAGCTTCTCCACCACCTCGGGCACGGTGGCGACGCGCTTCTCACCGGCCGCGGTCTCCTTCGGGACGCCGATCAGCAATGCCATCACGCTCTCCTCATCTTCTTGGGCGAAATCCGTCGAAATTAACACAAGCGACGAGTTCGCACCGTCCAGGGCCCGCAGCACCCTTCGCTAGCATCGGCGCCCCCTCCCCAGCCGCCGGAGCGCGCGCGATGAACACCCGCTGGAGCCCGAGCGTGACCGTCGCCGCCCTCGCCCACGACGGCGCGGCCGACCCCGCCTTGCGGCGCTGGCTGCTGGTGGAGGAGCGCACGCCCGAGGGCCTGAAGCTCAACAACCCGGCCGGCCACCTCGACCCCGCCGAAGGCCCGCTGCAGGGCGTGGTGCGCGAGGCGCTGGAGGAGACCGGGCGCGTCTTCACCCCCGAGGCGCTGGTGGGCGTGTACCTCTCGCGCTTCGTGCGGCCGGCCACGGCCGAGGACGTGACCTACCTGCGTCTGGCCTACCTGGGCACCGTCGGCGCGCCGATCGACGGCTGGGCGCTCGACGATGGCATCGTGCGCACCCTGTGGATGACGCTGCAGGAACTGCGCGCCAGCCGCGAGCGCCACCGCAGCCCGCTGGTGCTGCGCTGCATCGAGGACGCCGTGGCCGGCGTTCGCCACCCGCTCGGGGTGGTCCAGGTGGACGCGAGCATCGAGCGGCCCGAGATCAAGCGCTGACGTCGCGCCCGTGTGTCACGGGTCCGTGCAGGCGGCGGACACTAGGAGCCGCGTATGCTCGGCGCCATGAACACCGCGACGACCACCGCCATCGCCCCCTTCCACCTCGCGTTCCCGGTTCACGATCTCGTCGCCGCGCGCGCCTTCTACGGCGGCCTGCTGGGCTGCCCCGAGGGCCGCAGCAGCAGCGAGTGGATCGACTTCGACTTCTTCGGCCACCAGATCGTGGCCCACCTCAGCCCGCCCAAGGCCGACGCCGACCACCACAACCCGGTCGACGGCCACGACGTGCCGGTGCCGCACTTCGGCGTCGTGCTCGACTGGGACGACTTCCACGCGCTGGCGGCGCGCCTGCGCAGCGGGGGCGTGAAGTTCGTCATCGAGCCCTACATCCGCTTCGCCGGCCAGGTGGGCGAGCAGGCGACGATGTTCTTCCGCGACCCCTGCGGCAACGCGCTGGAGTTCAAGGCCTTCCGCGACCGCAGCCAGCTGTTCGCGAAGTGACGGCCGCCGCGTGACCGAACTCGTCGTCATCCGCCACGGCGAGACCGACTGGAACCGCCAGCAGCGCTTCCAGGGCCAGATCGACGTGCCGCTGAACGCCACCGGCCACGCCCAGGCGCAGGCCCTGGCCGCGCGCCGGGCGGCGGAGGCCGCGCTGCGGGCCGACCTCTTCGTCAGCAGCGACCTGCAGCGCGCCCGCCAGACCGCCGCCCCGCTGGGCACGGCCTGGGGCCGCGAGCCGCAGCTGAGCACGCTGCTGCGCGAGCAGGCCTTCGGCGAGTGGGAGGGCCTGGACGGCGCGACCATCCGCGAGCGCTGGGCCGGGTTCTGGCCGCGCTGGCTGGAGCACCGCGCCGACGACAGCGCCCCCGGGGGCGAGACGCCGCGGCAGTTCCACGCCCGCGTGCTGCAGGCCGTGCGCGAGCTCGCCGAGGCCGCGGGCCCGGGCGGGCGCGTCGTCATCGTCACGCACGGCGGCGTGCTGGACATGCTCTGGCGCACCGCCCACGGCCTGGCGTTGGACGGCCTGCGCCGTTGCGACATCCCCAACGCCGGCGTCAACCGGCTGCGCTGGCAGGGCGGCACGCTGCACGTGGACAGCTGGGCCGACGCCAGCCACCTCGAGGGGCTGCCGCCGCCGCTGCGGCCCTGAGGGCGCCGCCCTGGCGACCGGCGCGCCTCAGCTGCCAGGCACGGTGCTCAGCGCACCTTGCCCAGCAGGTCCTGCATGCCCTCGAGCAGGGCCTCGACCTGGGCTTCCTGCGTGGGCTCGGTCACCAGGCGTGCGCGCAGCTCCTGCTGCACGAAGCAGACCGTCATGCGCACGTAGGTGCTGTCCAGCGCCTTGCGCACGGCGGCCATCTGCGTGGCGATGT
>JBKDQY010000133.1:0-3312 GCA_046341655.1 Betaproteobacteria bacterium
GCCCGCCCCCCCGTCCACACCCCCCCCCCCGCCCGGGCGACCCGCGGGGCTGTTTGGCCCCTGGGGGGCGGGGGGGGGGCTTCGGGGTGGGCAAGGGGGTGGGACACCGGGGTGTCGGACGGGAGGGCGCCGCTATACTGAATTCGATTCTAGGGGGGCCCTCGTCGGGCCCCTTGGCGCCTCTGAAATCCGCCCCTCCGCGATGACGCTGCACATCCACAACACGCTGACGCGCCGGCTCGAGCCCTTCGAGCCCCTGCAACCCGGCCAGGTTCGGATGTACGTCTGCGGCATCACCGTCTACGACCTGTGCCACATGGGGCACGCGCGCACGAACCTCACGTTCGACGTCGTGGCGCGCTGGCTGCGCGCCAGCGGCTACGCCGTGACCTACGTGCGCAACATCACCGACATCGAGGACAAGATCATCCGCCGCGCCGTCGAGCGCGGCATCACGATCCGCGCGCTGACCGACGACATGATCGCCGCCATGCACCGCGACTTCGACGCGCTGGGCCTGGAGCGCCCGAGCGCGGAGCCGCGCGCCACCGACTACGTGCCGCAGATGCTGGCGCTCATCGACACCCTGCAGAGCCGGGGCCTGGCCTACCAGGCGCGCGGCGGCGACGTGAACTACGCCGTGCGGCGCTTCCCCGGCTACGGCAAGCTCTCGGGCAAGTCGCTCGAGGACCTGCGAGCGGGCGAGCGCGTGGCCGTGGCAGGCGACAAGGAAGACCCGCTGGACTTCGTGCTCTGGAAGAGCGCCAAGCCCGACGAGCCCGCCGAGGCCCAGTGGCCCAGCCGATGGGGCCCCGGCCGCCCGGGCTGGCACATCGAGTGCTCGGCCATGGGCTGCGCGCTGCTGGGCGAGCGCTTCGACATCCACGGCGGCGGCCAGGACCTGCAGTTCCCGCACCACGAGAACGAGATCGCGCAGAGCGAGGGGGCTTTCGGCCACCCGTTCGTGAACGTGTGGATGCACGGCGGCTTCCTGAACATCGACGACACCAAGATGTCGAAGTCGCTGGGCAACTTCTTCACCATCGCCGAGGTGCTGGAGAAGTTCGACGGCGAGACCATCCGCTTCTTCATGCTGCGCACGCACTACCGCAGCCCTTTCAACTTCGCCGACTCGCTGCTCGAGGAGTCGCGCAGCGCGCTGCGGCGGCTCTACACGGCGCTGGACGGCGCGGCAGTGGAAGACGAAGGCGCCATCGACTGGACCGCGCCGCGCGCTGCCGCCTTCAAGGCGGCGATGGACGACGACTTCAACACGCCGCAGGCGCTGGCCGTGCTGTTCGATCTGGCCGGCGAGCTGAACCGCAGCCGCGACGCGGCCACGGCGACGCTGCTCAAGCGCCTGGGCGGGGTGCTGGGCGTGCTGCAGCAGGCGCCGCGCGCCTACCTGCAGGCAGGCGCCGCGCTGGACGAGGCGGCCATCGACGCCGCCATCGCGGCCCGCGCGGCGGCCAAGCAGGCCAAGGACTTTGCCCGGGCCGACCGCATCCGCCAGGAGCTCGCCGTGCAGGGTGTGCTGTTGAAGGACGGACCCCAGGGCACGACCTGGGTTCGTGCCTGATGGCTGCCGCGCTGGCCGCGCTGCCGGAACCGGCGCCAGGGTCGCCGGCCTACTGGGACGACGCCTGCCGCCACCTGGCGCGCCGCGACCGCGTGCTCAGGAAGCTGATCCCCCGCTTCGGCCAGGCCCGCCTGGCCAGCCGAGGCGACGCCTTCACCACGCTGGCGCGCAGCATCGTGGGCCAGCAGATCAGCGTGAAGGCCGCGCAATCGGTGTGGGAGCGGCTCGCCGCCACGGTGGGCGGGCCGCCGCACCGGCTGGCGCCGAAGGCGGTGCTGGCCGCGGACCTGCCGGCCCTGCGCGGGGCGGGCCTGTCGGCCCGCAAGTGCGAGTACCTGCACGACCTGGCCCGGCACTTCGCCGACGGCCGCGCGCAGCCGGCGCGCTGGGGCGCGCTGGACGACGAGGCCATCATCGCCGAGCTCGTGGCCATCCGCGGCATCGGCCGCTGGACGGCCGAGATGTTCCTCATCTTCCACCTGCTGCGCCCCGACGTGCTGCCGCTGGACGACCTCGGCCTGCTCAAGGGCATCAGCCTGAACTACTTCAGCGGCGAGCCCGTCTCGCGCGCCGAGGCGCGCGACGTGGCCGAGGCCTGGGCGCCCTACCGCTCGGTGGCGACTTGGTACATTTGGCGCAGCCTGGACCCGCTCCCCGTGGAGTACTGACAACGCGACGAGCCGCCGAGCCATGAGCAAACGACATTTCCTGGAGTTCGAGAACCCGATCGCCGAACTCGAGAGCAAGATCGAGGAACTGCGCTACGTGCAGACCGAGTCGGCGGTGGACATCTCCGACGAGATCGAGCGCCTGAGCCAGAAGAGCCAGCAGCTCACGCGCGACATCTACGCCAACCTGACGCCCTGGCAGGTGACGCAGATCGCGCGCCACCCGCAGCGCCCCTACACGCTGGACTACGTGAACGAGGTCTTCACGGACTTCCACGAACTGCACGGCGACCGCCACTACGCCGACGACCTGTCCATCGTCGGCGGGCTGGCGCGCTTCAACGGCCAGCCCTGCATGGTGGTGGGCCACCAGAAGGGCCGCGACACGAAGGAGCGCACGCTGCGCAACTTCGGCATGAGCCGGCCCGAGGGCTACCGCAAGGCGCTGCGCCTGATGCATCTGGCGCAGAAGTTCGGCCTGCCGGTCTTCACCTTCGTCGACACCCCCGGCGCCTACCCCGGCATCGGCGCCGAGGAGCGTGGGCAGAGCGAGGCCATCGGCCGCAACATCTTCGAGATGGCGCAGCTCGAGGTGCCCATCATCAGCACCATCATCGGCGAGGGCGGATCCGGCGGTGCGCTGGCCATCAGCGTGGCCGACCAGGTGCTGATGCTGCAGTTCAGCGTCTACTCGGTGATCTCGCCCGAGGGCTGCGCCAGCATCCTGTGGAAGACCGCTGAGCGCGCCTCCGAGGCCGCCGAGGCGCTGGGCATCACGGCGCACCGTCTCAAGGCCCTGGGCCTGGTCGACAAGATCGTCAGCGAGCCCGTGGGTGGCGCGCACCGCGACCTGCCCTGGATGTCGGCCCAGCTCAAGCGCGCGCTCGGCGAGGCGCTGCGCCAGGTGAGCGACCTCAAGCCCAAGGACCTGCTGAACCGCCGCTACGAGCGCCTGCGCGCCTACGGCCGCTACAGCGACAGCAAGGAACACTGATGGCCGTGCCGCCGCGCGTGGCGGTGGCCACCAGCGGCGGGCTCGATTCCACGGCGCTGCTGCACTGCACG
>JBKDQY010000134.1:0-28989 GCA_046341655.1 Betaproteobacteria bacterium
CCGCCGACGGCGCGGCAGGCCGCCAGCACCAGCAGCGGCCGCAGCCGCTTGCCGCCATCCAGCACGCCGTAGCGCATGGCCTCGCCCAGCCCGGCCGGCGCGTCGGCCGGCACCCAGGCCTCGAGGGCCGACTCGACCGCGTCCAGTTCGGCGCGGGCCCAGTGGTCGAAGCCGTCGGCAGCGGGTAGCGTCATGCCGACGCCGCCCAGGGCTTGAGCACGCCCTCGTCGAGCACCTTGACCTGCTCCTCCACGGCCTGCAGGCGGCTGCGGCAGAACTGCAGCAAATCCGAGGCGCGCCGGTAGGCGTCGAGCAACTGGTCCAGCGGCATCTGGCCGTCTTCCATCTGCGCCACCAGGCGGTCGAGTTCGGCCAGCGCCTGCTCGTAGCTGGCGGGCTCGGTGGGCTTGCTGGCGCTGCGGGCCATGGCGGACGTGAGGGCGTTACCGGCTCATGAAAAGCGATGGCATTCTAGACACGCGCCCCGCCTCGGTGCGTCGGCCTGCCGGCAGGGTGGCGACGGCCGTGCAACACCCCGGGAGCCCTCCCCGACCAGGGGGCACCCCCCCGGCTAGAATCCGGGCCCGCCTGGAACCCCCGGGGGTTCAAGGCGCCGTCATCGCCGGGGTTGCGCCGCGTGAGAAAGGCTCGCGAGGCACCCCCGGCCCGGTTTGGTCGCAGTCCTTTTTGCCGCAAGGAGGATCCGGTCGGATCATGTCGGACCTGAGCATTGCCGTCGACACCCTGGAGCGCGCCCGCACGCAGTTGCCGGTGAGCAGTTATTTCGACGAGGCGCTGCACCGGCGCGAGCTGGAGCTCATCTTCCAGCCTGCCGCGCGCTACCTGGGGCACGAACTGGCCGTGCCCGAGGTCGGCGACCACCTCGCGCTGCCCCAGGAGGGCGAAGGCCGTGCGCTGGTGCGCACGAAGGACGGCGTCGAGCTCATCGGCAACGTCTGCCGCCACCGCCAGGCCATCATGCTCAAGGGCCGCGGCCAGACCAGCGGCGGCCACGTGGTCTGCCCGCTGCACCGCTGGACCTACGACCTCCACGGCCGCCTCGTCGGCGCCCCGCACTTCGAGCAGGATCCCTGCCTGAACCTGCGCAACCACCCGGTGCAGACCTGGAACGGCCTGGTGTTCGAGCGCCAGGGCCGCGACGTCGCCACCGACCTGCAGGCGCTGGGCGTGGCGGCCAAGCTCGACTTCACCGGCTACCAGTACGGCCACTCCAGGCTGCACCGGTGCGACTACAACTGGAAGACCTTCATCGAGGTCTACCTCGAGGACTACCACGTCGGACCGTTCCACCCGGGGCTGGGTCAGTTCGTCACCTGCGGCGACCTCGCCTGGGAGTTCGGCCGCCACCACTCGGTGCAGACCGTGGGCGTGAACGCCGCGCTCTCCCGCCCGGGCTCGCCGGTGTATCAGCGCTGGCACGACCAGGTGCTGAAAGTGCGCGCGGGCCGCCCGCCCGAGCACGGCGCCATCTGGCTGACCTACTACCCCTCGGTGATGGTGGAGTGGTACCCCGAGGTGCTGGTGGTCAGCACGCTGTTCCCCCAGGGCCCGCAGAAGACACTCAACCTGGTGGAGTTCTTCTACCCCGAGGAGATCCTGGCCTTCGAGCCCGACTTCGTCGAAGCCCAGCAGGCCGCCTACATGGAGACCTGCGAGGAGGACGACGAGATCGCCCTGCGCATGGACGCCGGCCGCCGCGCCCTGCTGGAGCGCGGCGAGGACGACGCCGGCCCCTACCAGAGCCCCATGGAAGACGGCATGCAGCACTTCCACGAGTGGTACCGGCGCGAGATGGGCCTGCCGGCCACCGGGCCCTGGCGCTGAAGCCGGCGCAGGCACGCCCGGCGCTGGCGGCATCGGCCCTGATGGTCGGCGCCACCGGTCTGTTCGCGCTGATGGGCGCCGCCGTCAAGGCGGCCTCGACCCTTTACGCCCCGGGCGAGATCGTCATGGCGCGCTCGGTCATCGGCGCGATCGTGATGGTGCTGCTGATGCGGTGGCGCGGCATCGCGCTCGCCAGCCCGGTGCCGCGGCTGCACCTGTCGCGCGGCATCAGCGGCGTTGTGGCGCTGTGCCTGTGGTTCACGGCCATCGCCGGGCTGCCGCTGGCCACGGCCATGACGCTCAACAGCATGAGCTCGGTCTGGGTGGCCGTGCTCGTGCTCGCCGGCGTGCTGCTGCACCGGCGGCGCGGCACGCAGGCCGTCGACCACGGCGTGGTCGACGGCCGCATGGTGGCCGCTCTGCTGGCCGGCTTCACCGGCGTGGTGCTGGTGCTGCAGCCCACCTTCGCGCAGGACCAGTGGCTGCACGGCCTGGTGGGCCTGGCCTCGGGCGTGCTCGCGGGCGTGGCCTACCTGCAGGTGAGCGCGCTCGGGCGCGCCGGCGAGCCGGGCGAGCGCGTGGTCTTCTACTTCTCGCTGACCGGCGTGCTGTTCGGCGCGGCCTACGCGGTGCTGGACGGCGGCTTCAGCGCCCACACGCCCCGCGGCCTGCTGCTGCTGGCCGCCATCGGCGCCCTGGCAACGGCCGCGCAGTGGATGCTGACGCGGGCCTTCGCCACCGGCGCCACGCTGGGCGTCGCCTCGCTGCAGTACCTGGGCATCGTCTTCTCGTCGCTGCTGGGGCTGGCGCTGTTCGGCGAGGCCCTGCCGCCGGGCGCCACGCTGGGCATGGGCCTCATCATCGTGGCCGGCGTCGCCGCCACGCTGCTGGGTGGCCGGGCCCGGCCCAGCAGCGCCGCAGCCGGCGACGCCTGAACCCCAACCTCCAGGAGAGCTCCATGATCCCCACCCCGCTGATCGACGCGGCCACCCTGCGGGCTGCGCAGGCCGGAACGCAGCCGCTGGTGCTGCTGGACTGCGGCTTCGACCTCACCGACCCCGCCGCCGGCGAGCGCGCCTTCGCCGCCGGCCACCTGCCCGGCGCGGCGTACGCGCACCTGGACCGCGACCTGTCGGGCGCCAAGGCGGGCCACGGTGGCCGCCACCCCCTGCCCGCGCGCGAGGCCTGGGCGGCCACGCTGGGCCGCTGGGGCGTGGCGCCGGGCGTGCCTGTGGTGACCTACGACGACCACGGCGGCGTCTACGCCGCCCGCGCCTGGTGGATGCTGCGCTGGGCCGGGCACGCCGAGTGCGCCGTGCTCGACGGCGGCCGCGCGGCGTGGCGGGCCGCGGGCGGAGAAATCGTCACCGGCACGTCGGGCACCCCCGCGCCGCAGCCGCCCTACCCGCTGGCCGACGCACCCGCGCTGCCGACGCTGGACACGGCCGGGGTGCAGCACGGGCTCGGCGCGCGCGTGCTGGTCGACGCCCGGGCGCCCGAGCGCTACCGCGGCGAGGTCGAGCCCCTGGACCCGGTGGCCGGGCACATCCCGGGTGCGCTCAACCGCTTCTTCAGGCTGAACCTGGGCGACGACGGCCGCTTCAAGCCCGCCGCGCAACTGCGCGCCGAGTACGAGGCCCTGCTCGGCGGCCGCGAGCCCGTGCACCAGTGCGGCTCGGGCGTGACGGCCTGCCACAACCTGCTGGCGATGACCGTCGCGGGCCTGCCCGCCGGCGCGCTGTACCCCGGCTCCTGGAGCGCCTGGTGCAGCGACCCCGCCCGCCCCGTCGCTCGTGGTGCTTGACCACGGTCAAGCTCTCTGGCGCGAGCCGGCGCGAACATGTCAGCATCGGCCTGCGGGCTGCCCGCCACGACAACGGAGTCTCCCACCATGTACCAGCGCATCCTCTTCCCCACCGACGGTTCCGACATCACCCTGAAGGCGCTGCAGTCGGCGCTGTCGCTGGCCAAGCTGTGCGGTGCCGAGTTGCACGCGCTGGCCGTGATGGAACCGTTCCCGTACAGCGCCATCTCCGAGATGCAGCCCGTGCCGCCGCAGGAGTTCTTCGACGCGCAGCAGCGCGTGGCCAATGCCCGCATCAAGGCCGTGGCCGACGCCGCGGCAGCGGCCGGCGTGCGCTGCCAGGGCTTCACGGTCGAGGCCCTGCACCCCTGGGAGGCCATCCTCGACCATGGCAAGGCGCAGGGCTGCGACCTGGTCGTCATGGCCTCGCACGGCCGCCGCGGCGTGAGCGCGCTGCTGCTGGGCAGCGAGACGCAGAAGGTGCTGACGCACAGCACCCTGCCCGTGCTCGTGGTGCGCTGAGCGCCGCCAGCGCCCCGCTGGCGCTCAGGCCACGCCGCGGGCTCTGAACCACTCCAGGCAACGCCGCCAGCCGTCGTCGGCCGCCTCCTTGCGGTAGCTGGGGCGGTAGTCGGCGTGGAAGGCGTGCGGCGCGTCGGGGTAGATGACGAAATCGCTCTGACGCGCGGCGGGGCTGCCCGCGGCCAGCGCGGCCTTCATGCGGTCCACCGTGTCCAGCGGGATGCCGGTGTCCTTCTCGCCGTACAGGCCCAGCACGGGCCCGTTCAGGCGACCGGCCACGTCCACCGGATGCGTGGGCTGCAGCGGGTTGGGCTGGCCCACCAGGCGCCCGTACCAGGCCACGCCGGCGCGGATGCCCGGGTTGTGCGCGCTGTACAGCCAGGTGATGCGGCCACCCCAACAGAAGCCGGTGACGCCGGCCTTCGCGGCGTCGGCTCCCTGACCCTTGGCCCAGGCCAGCGCGGCGTCGAGGTCGGCCATGACCTGGGCGTCGGGCACCTTGCTGACGACCTCGAGGATGAGCTTGCCGATCTCGCCGTACTCGCTGGGATCGCCCTGGCGCACGAACAGCTCGGGCGCGATCGCGAAGTACCCGGCCTTGGCGAAGCGACGCGCGACGTCGGCGATGTACTCGTGAACGCCGAAGATCTCGGAGACCACCAGCACCACCGGTGCGCCGGCCTTGCCCTGCGGCGCGGCGCGGTAGGCGGGCATCCGGAAGTCGCCCACGGGAATGGTGACTTCGCCGGCCACCAGCCCGACGCTGTCGGTCTTGACCACCGTCTGCGCCATCACGGGCAGCGCGGCAGCGGCGAAGCCCGTGCCCACGGCGCGGCGGACGAAGCCGCGACGCGTCTCGGGCGCCTCCGCGAGGCCGGTGGCCGGCACCAGAGCGTCGAATTCTTCCTTCAGCATCGGGGTCTCCAGAGGGGGTCGTTCGCGTGCCGCTTGCGGCTGCGCCGCAGCCGCATTCTAGGGAGCGTGTCATGGCCCCACGGGTACCATCGACGCATGGAAAGAAGCATGGACAGGAGGGAGGCCGCGTCGGCACCGCAGCAGGGTCTCCTGGCGGCCATCGACATGGGCTCCAACAGCTTCCGGCTGGAGATCGGCGCGCTGCCGCACGACCGCTACCGGCGCGTCGACTACCTCAAGGAAACCGTGCGCCTGGGTGCCGGACTCGACGCGGCCGGCCAGTTGACCGAGGACGCCGCGCAGCGCGGCCTGGCCTGCCTGCGGCGCTTCTCTCAGCGGCTGGCGGGCTTCGAGCCCGGGCAGGTGCGGGCCGTGGCCACGCAGACGCTGCGCGAGGCGCGCAACCGCAACGCCTTCCTGCTGCGCGCGCAGGACGCGCTGGGCTTCCCCATCGAGGTGATCACGGGGCGCGAGGAGGCACGCCTGATCTACGCCGGCGTGCACCACCTGCAGCCGCCGGCCGAGGTCGACGCGGGCCGGCTCGTCATCGACATCGGCGGCCGCTCCACCGAACTGATCCTCGGCCAGGGCCGCACGCCGCGCGTGGCCGAGAGCTTCGCGGTCGGCTGCGTCAGCCTGTCGATGCGCTTCTTCCCGGAGGGCGTGGTCAGCCGCGAGGGCGTCCGCGCCGCGCAGGTGGCGGCCGGTGCCGAGCTCGAGGAGGCGCTGGTGCCCTTCGGGCGCGAGCACTGGTCGGAGGCCCTGGGCTCCTCGGGCACGGCCGGCGCGGTGTCGCAGCTGCTGCTGGCCAGCGGCGTGACCGACGGCCGCATCACGCCGGCCGGGCTGCGCTGGTGCATCGAGCGCTGCCTGGAGGCCGGGCACGTAGAGCGCATCGCGCTGCCGGGCCTGAAGCCCGAGCGCCGCGCCGTGCTGCCCGGCGGCCTCGCCATCCTCTACACGCTGGCCACGCACTTCGACATCGCTGCGCTGCAACCGGCCAAGGGCGCGCTGCGCCAGGGCGTGATCGTCGACCTGCACGAGCGCCGGCAGGCGCTGCTGCGCCGCCGGCCGGGCGACATGCGCGACGAGTCCGTGGCCGCGCTGCAGCTGCGCTTCGGCGTCGACACGGGCCAGGCGGCCCGCGTGGCCTCGGTGGCGCTGGCGCTGTTCGACGGCGTGCGCCACGCCCTGGGCGAGCGTGCCGACGACGACAGCCGACGCGAGCTGGCGTGGGCCTGCGCGCTGCACGAGATCGGACAGATGGTGTCGCACCACGACCATCACCGCCACAGCGCCTACCTGCTGAGCTACGTCGATGCCGCCGGCTTCTCGCAGAGCCAGCAGCGGCGCCTGGGCGACCTGGTGCTGGGCCAGCGCGGCGGCCTGCGCAAGCTCGAGCTGCAGCTGGCGCAGCCGCTGTTCGCGTGGCAGGTGCTGTGCCTGCGCCTGGCGGTGATCAAGTGCCATGCGCGCGGGCCGGCGGACCCCGCCGTGCTGCGACTGGCGATGCGCGGAGACGACGCCGTGCTGCACTTCGCGCCCGCCTGGGCGGAGACGCACCCGCGGACGCTGTTCCTGCTGCAGGAGGAAGCCGCCACCTGGGCACGACAGGGGCCGTTCGACCTGCTGCTGCCCTGACGAGGCTGCGTCAGGCCAGGTCGGGCGCCATCACGGCGTGCAGCACCACCTGCCGCCCACCCTCGCGCTCGCGCGCGCGCAGCCACCACACCGCGCCCTTGCGCACGGCCCAGGGCAACGGCTGGCCGGCCAGCAGGTAGGCCGCCGCCAGCCCCAGCGTCGGCTGGTGGCCCACCACGAGCACCGGCTCGCGCGAGTCGGGCCAGCGCGCGGCGTGCAGAAGACCTTCCACGCTGCCGTCGGGCGCCAGCGCCGGCACGGTCTTGAAGCGGCGGTCCAGCGCGGCCGCCGTCTGCTGCGTGCGCCGTGCCGGGCTGGCCAGCACGCGCGTGCTGCTGGGCAGGTGCCGGTTCAGCCACTCGGCCATGCGCAGGGCCTGGCGCTCGCCCTTGGGCGTGAGTGCGCGGTCGAGGTCGTCCTGCACCTCGCGCATCTCCAGCGCCTCGGCGTGGCGCCACAGGATCAGATCCATCGCGCCACCGCCCGCTAAGAGAATCGCTGCATCAGGGCCTGCTGCGCGCTGGGCCCCTCGTTGGCGACGCGCTGGTAGCGGCCCGAACCCTCGAGCGCCCAGGCCTCGGCGCGGTCGTGCAGGTAGGGCACGAGAGCCTCGTCGATGACGCGCTGGCGCAGCGCAGGGTCGCGCACCGGCCAGGCAATCTCGACGCGGCGGAACATGTTGCGGCTCATCCAGTCGGCGCTGCTGAGGTACAGCACCTCGTCGGCCTCGCCCTCGCCCCAGCGGAAGTACAGGATGCGCGAGTGCTCGAGGAAGCGTCCCACGATGGAGCGCACGCGGATGTTCTCGGTGAAGCCCGGCACCCCTGGCGGCAGCATGCAGGCGCCGCGCACCACCAGGTCGATGGGCACGCCGGCGCGGCCGGCCTCGATGAGGGCGTGGATCAGCTCCGGATCGGTGAGCGCGTTGAGCTTGGCGACGATGCGCGCGGGCCGGCCGGCCTGCGCCGCCTCGGCCGTCTGGCGGATGTGGCGCAGCATGCGCTTGTGCAGGTGGAACGGCGCCGTCACCAGGTGGCGCGGCGGCTTGGCTGCGGTCTGGCTGGCGAGTTGCAGGAACACCGCGTCGGCATCGGCCGTCAGCCCCGGGTCGGCGGTGAGGTAGCCCAGGTCGGTGTACAGGCGCGAGGTCTTCGGGTTGTAGTTGCCGGTGGAGAGGTGCGCATAGCGCCGCAGCCGCACCGGCGAGGACGCGCCCTTGCCTTGGGTGCCCTCGCGCCGCGTCACCAGCAGCAGCTTGGCGTGCGTCTTCAGGCCGACGACGCCGTACACCACCTGCGCGCCCACGGCCTCCAGCCGCTCGGCCCAGTTGATGTTGGCCTCCTCGTCGAAGCGCGCCTTCAGCTCCACCACCGCCAGCACCTCCTTGCCGCGGCGCGCCGCCTCGATCAGGAGGTCCATCAGCACGCTCTGCGCGCCGGTGCGGTAGATGGTCTGCTTGATGGCCAGCACGTCGGGGTCGTGCACGGCCTCGCGCAGGAACTGCACCACGGGCTCGAAGCTCTCGAAGGGGTGGTGCAGCAGCACGTCGCCGCCCTCGCGCAGGCGCTGGAAGATGCTCTGGCCCCGCGGCAGCCGGCGCGAGGGCCACTGCGGCTCGAAGGGCGGGAAGCGCAGGCGGTCGGCCTGCGCCTGGTCGATGATCTGGTTCAGCCGCACCAGGTTGACCGGGCCGTTGACCTTGTACAGGGCCACCTCGGGCAGGCTGAACTGCTCGAGCAGGAAGCGCTGCAGGTCCTCCGGGCAGGTGCTGACCACCTCCAGGCGGATGGCCTGGCCGAAGTGGCGCAGCGTCAGGCCCGAGCGCAGGGCCTGGCGCAGGTTGGTGACGTCGTCCTCGTCGACCTCGAGGTCGGAGTCGCGCGTGACGCGGAACTGCGAGAACGCCAGCACGTGCCGGCCCGGGAACAGCGCGTCGAGGTGGGCGCGGATCACGCTGGTCAGCAGCACGAAGCCCTGCTGGCCGCCACAGAGCTCGTCCGGCAGCCGGATGACGCGCGGCAGCACGCGCGGCACCTTGACGATGGCGATGGAGTTCTCGCGCCCGAAGGCGTCGCGCCCGTCCAGGCGCGCGATGAAGTTCAGGCTCTTGTTGGCCACCAGCGGGAACGGGTGGCTCGGATCCAGGCTCAGCGGCACCAGCAGCGGCTGCACCTGCGACTCGAAGAACCTCTCGACCCAGGCGCGCTGCGCCGTGCTGCGCTGCGCGTGGTTGAGGATGACGATGCCCTCGGCGGCCAGCGCCGGCATGACCTCGTCGTTGAAGACCGCGTACTGCTCGTCGATCAGTTCGTGCGCGGCGCGCGCCACGGCTTCGAGGTCGGCCTGCGTGATGCCGCTGCCGGGCTGGCGCACGGCCTCGATGTAGTCGGCCACTCGCACCTCGAAGAACTCGTCGAGATTGCTGGAGACGATGGTCACGTAGCGCAGCCGTTCCAGCAGCGGCACCTCGGGCCGGCGCGCCTGCGCCAGCACGCGGCGGTTGAACTGGATCAGCGAGCGCTCGCGGTCGAGCAGGTTGAGCTTGGCGGTCTGCTGCGTCTTCTCGCGCAGGGCGCGCGTGCGGTCGTCGTCCAGCGGCAGCCGCGCGGAGGCCCGCGCCTTCGCGGGGGGCGCGGCGGGCGGCGCGGCGCGGGGCGTGGAATCGTTCATTTCCCGCGAGTTTATGAACGCCCGGCGACAGCGGCGTGACAGCCCGCGTCCGCCGCGGGCGATTCAGGTGCCGAGCAACTTGCCACTGCGCGTGGGCGTGGTGCCGGCCACCTTGGCCAGCCGCGTGCCCGGCGCGGCCCAGCGCGTGGACATGCGCGCGTACAGCACGCCCGCCGTGCCCGAGCGAACCGGCGTGACCTGCCCGCCCAGCGGGCAGACGACGTCGGCCACGTGCTCACCCGCCTCGACGCGGTCCCCCGGGGCGCGGCGGAACACCACGACGCCGGCATGCGGCGCTGCCAGCGGCTCGCTGCCCGCCAGCGGCGTGGGCCGGCAGCGCGCAGCCGGCAGGGGCGCGGGCGCGGCGTCGACGACGCCACGGCGCGCCAGGAAGGCCATCAGCGCCGCGGCGTCGGCGGCAGCCTGGGCATGGTCGGTGTCGGACTGGCCGCGCAGCTCCACCGTGACGGCGAAGCAGCCCAGCGGCAGCGGCCGAGGCGCCACTCGCTGCGCGAGCTTCAGCCAGGTGGCGCTGCAGGCCTCGTCGAAGGGCGAGTCGCCGGACTCGGTGGCCAGCAGCACGGCCTGCGCGCCCAGCAGTGCCCCCAGCTCGGCGGCGATGTCGGCCTGCGGCGTGAGCGCGTACAGGTGCATCACGGCCTCGCTGTCGCAGTGCAGGTCGAGCACGATGTCGGCGTCGGCAGCCAGCTGCAGCAGCCGGCGCTTGAGGTCGGCCGCCGGCTCTGTGGCCCGCAGCGCCGCGGCGGTCTCGGCCAGCGCGTGCCGCACCACGGCCGCGTTGGCGCCGGCATCGTCGCCCAGCCGCCCCTCCACGGCCGCGGCCACGGCGTCGGTCAGGTCGGGCACGAAGCGGTTGAAGTTGACGCCGTCGGCCAGCTGGAAGCGGCCGTGGTGCTGCCCCAGCAGCTGCTGGCCCAGGCCCGGCGGGTTGGCGGCGGGCACCAGGAGCACCTCGCCGCGCAGGCGGCCCTCGGCCTCGGCGGCCTGCAGCAGCGGGCGCAGGTGGTGCGCCACCAGCAGCGCCGGCACCTCGTCGGCGTGAAGCGCCGCCTGGATGAAGGCCTTGGGCCCTGCGCCCGGCGTGCCGAAGCGGTGCACCGTGAGGCAGGCGGACAGGCCCGGCGCCGGCGCCAGCAGCTCGAGGGTTTCGGTGTGCATGGCCTCGGCCGCGCGGCTACAGCGCGAGCAGGTGCGTGCGGTAGTGGATCAACTCGTCGATGGACTCGTGGATGTCGGCCAGCGCCGTGTGCGCCTGCGCCTTCCTGAAGCCCTCGAGCGCGGCGGGCTTCCAGCGCCGGGCCAGCTCCTTCAGCGTGCTGACGTCGAGGTTGCGGTAGTGGAAGAAGGCCTCCAGCGCGGGCATCGTGCGCGCCAGGAAGCGGCGGTCCTGGCAGATGCTGTTGCCGCACATGGGGCTCTTGCCCCGCGGCACGTAGGCCTTGAGGAACCCGATGACCGCGGCCTCGGCGGCCGCCTCGTCCACGGTGCTGGCCTTCACGCGCTCGATGAGGCCGCTGCGCCCGTGCGTGCCCTTGTTCCAGGCGTCCATGCCGTCGAGCACGGCGTCGCTCTGGTGCACGGCGAACACCGGGCCCTCCACGCGCACGGTGAGCTGCGGGTCGGTCACGACGACGGCGATCTCGATGATGCGGTCGGACTCGGGCACGAGGCCGGTCATCTCGAGGTCGATCCAGATCAGGTTGTGCTCGCTGGGGGCGAGCGACGGGGCGGTGTCGGTCATGGTGGCGGCGATCGCGAGAGACGGGAGCGATGCCGGGGATTGTCGCCGCAGCCTACACTTCGCGCCCGCATGGAACCGAACCTCCTGACCGCGGCGTTCGTGGCCGCACTGATGCTGTCGCTGCTGGTCAAGCTGTGGCTGGCCACGCGCCAGATGCGCCACGTGGCCGCGCACCGCCACGCCGTGCCGGCGGCCTTCGCCGGCAGCGTGCCGCTCGAGGCCCACCAGCGCGCCGCCGACTACACGCTGGCCAAGGGCCGCCTGGGCCTGGTCACCACCGCCATCGGCACCGCCACCGTGGTGGGCTGGACGCTGCTGGGCGGCCTCGATGCCCTGAACACCGCGCTGCGCGACGCGCTGTTGCCGGCCTACGGCGCCATGGCCTACCAGCTGGCGCTGCTAATGGCGGTGTCCCTCATCGGCGGGCTCATCGACCTGCCGGCCGAGTGGTTCGCCACCTTCCGCGTCGAGCAGCGCTTCGGCTTCAACCGCACCACGCACCGGCTGTGGTGGGCCGACCAGGCCAAGGGCGTGCTGCTGGGGGTGGCCATCGGCCTGCCGCTGGGGGCACTGGTGCTGTGGATCATGGCCGCCAGCGGCGGCCTGTGGTGGTTGTGGGCGTGGGGCGCGCTGGTGGGCTTCAACCTGCTGATGCTGGTGCTGTACCCCACCGTCATCGCACCGCTGTTCAACACCTTCCAGCCCCTGGCCGACACCGACCTGGCCGAGCGCGTGCAGGCGCTGATGAAGCGTTGCGGCTTCGCGGCCAAGGGCCTGTTCGTGATGGACGGCAGCCGGCGATCGGCGCACGGCAACGCCTACTTCACCGGCCTGGGCGCGGCCAAGCGCGTGGTGTTCTTCGACACCTTGCTGGGCAAGCTCACGCCCGGCGAGGTGGAGGCCGTGCTGGCCCACGAACTGGGCCACTTCAAGCTGCGCCATGTGCCCAAGACGATGGCCGGCCTGTTCGCCGTCAGCCTGGCCGCGCTGGCGCTGCTGGGCTGGCTCGCCGGCCAGAGCGGCTTCTACGCCGGGCTGGGCGTGCAGCCCAACCTGAGCGCACCCAACGACGCGCTCGCGCTGCTGCTGTTCATGCTGGTGCTGCCGAGCTTCGCGTTCTTCGTCTCGCCGGTGATGGCGCAGTTCTCGCGCCGACACGAGTTCCAGGCCGACGCCTTCGCCTGCCAGCAGGCCGACGGGCGCGACCTGGCCCGCGCGCTGCTGAAGCTGCACGCCGACAACGCCAGCACGCTGACCCCCGACCCGCTGTACGTGCGCTTCTACTACTCGCATCCCCCGGCCTCCGAACGGCTGGCCGCGCTGCCCTCGCCCACCTGAGCCCACGCCCGCCCCCATGAGCCCCCTCGCCGCCCGCCGCTGCCAGCCGCTCGAAGGCCATCCAGCCATGACGGCCGACGAGATCGCCCGCCACCTGGCCGACGCCCCCGGCTGGGCGCTGGCGGACGGCGCGATCCAGAAGCGCTACGACTTCGCCGACTACCACCGCACCATGGCCTTCGTGAACGCCGTGGCCTGGGTGGCGCACGCGGAAGACCACCACCCCGACCTGCTGGTCGGCTACAACCGCTGCACGGTGCGCTTCAACACCCACTCGGTGGGCGGCATCTCGGTCAACGACTTCATCTGCGCGGCCAAGGTCGACGCGCTGCTGGGCTGAGTGGCATCGCCCACGGCGCTGGACATCGGCCTGGTGGTGGCCGCGCACGGCCGCCACGTCGTCGTCGAGACGCCCGAGGGCACGCGCGTGCACTGCGTGCCGCGCGGCAAGAAGAGCGAGCTCGTGGTCGGCGACCGCGGGCGCTGGCAGGCCAGCGGCGACGGCGGGGTCGTCGAACACATCGAGCCGCGGCTCAACCTGCTGTTCCGGCAGGACGACTGGCGCAGCAAGAGCTTTGCCGCCAACATCGACCAGCTGCTGGTGCTGGTGGCGGTGGAGCCGCCCTTCGGCGAGATGCAGCTCACGCGCTCTCTCATCGCGGCCGCCGCGGCGGGCATTCCGGCCGCCATCGGCCTGAACAAGATCGACCTCCCGGGCGCCGACGCCGCCCGCGCGCGGCTGGCGCCCTACCGGGCCATGGGCCTGTCGGTGCTGGAATTCGCCCTCAAGACCGAGCCCGCCGCGGCCGCCGCCGTGCTCGCCCCGTGGCTGGCCGGCCGCACCACGCTCGTGCTGGGCCCCAGCGGCATGGGCAAGAGCACGCTGATCAACCGCTTCGTGCCCGAGGCGGCCGCGCAGGTGGGCGAGATCTCGCAGGCGCTGCAGACCGGCCGGCACACGACCACCACCACCACCTGGTACTGGCTCGACGCCGGCCGCACGGGCGCGCTGATCGATTCCCCCGGGTTCCAGGAGTTCGGTCTGCGTCAGGTGGCCCCGACCGAACTGGCGGCGCTGATGCCCGACCTGGCTGCCCACCTGGGCACGTGCCGCTTCGCCAACTGCAGCCACCGCCACGAACCCGGTTGCGGCGTGCGCGCGGCAGCCGCTCGCGGCGAGATCGGCGAGCACCGCATGCGCCTGTACGAGACGCTGCACGAGGAGCTGTCGGCACCGCCGCGGTACTGAAGCCCCAGCCGACCCGCCGGCCTGAGATCGTGGGCGGTCCTTCGGCAGGCGCCGGGCTCAGCCCAGCAGGTTGGCGAAGGTCAGCAGCAGCACCAGCACCATCCACAGCAGCACCGAGCGCCACACCAGCCCCACCACGCTCTGCAGGTGGGCCGGCTGCGCCGGCTGGCCCTCGGTGGAGCCCTGCGCGGCGGCCATTCCGGCCTCGCCGCCGGCGCTGAAGGTCTTGCCGCGGTCGGGCGTCACGCCCGGGGCGGCCGCGCCGCCGAGCTGGAGGCCCACCGCGCCCGCCGCCGCCGCGAGGATGACGCCCTCGTTGGCGTGCTGCCAGAGCCCCGCATCGCGCCGCCAGGAGGCCACGGCCTCCTCGAAGTTGCCGACGATGGCGAAGCCCGCGGCCGTCAGGCGCGCGGGCACGTGGTCCACCAACATGAACAGGCGCTGGGACAGCGCGGCCAGCCGTTCGTTGGACGGGGCGTCGAGGCTGCGGCTGCGGTAGTTCCAGTAGCGCGACGAGAACTCGGCCAGTCGGTAGAGCACCGCGCCCAGCGGCCCCAGGCCCAGCGCCGACAGCAGCACGAACCAGAAGAAGACGCCGAAGACGTGCCGGTGTGCCGCCAGCAGCGCGTGCTCGATGACGTGGCGCAGCAGCTCGGTGCGCGGCAACTCGCTGGCATCGAGGTGCCGCCACTCGGCGAGCAGGCGGCGCGCGGTGGCCTCGTCGCCGCGGTCCATCGCGTCGCGGATGTCGGTGAAGAAGTGGCTGAACTGCCGGAATCCCAGCGTCAGGTACAGCACCAGCACGTCGAAGGCCAGCGCCAGCAGCAGGCTGTACCAGGCGATGAACAGGTACAGCCCCGTCACCAGCAGCCCCGGCACCGCCACCGACACGCCCCAGACCACGGCAGCGTGGTGGCGCTCGCCGGCGTCGAAGTTGCGCCCGGTCCAGCGCACCCAGCGCTGCATCGCGCCGTGCACCGCGTTGTCGCGCGGCAGCGGCTTGAGCTGCTCGATCAGCAGCGCGAACAGGACGGCGAGGAAACTCATCTCGGCCGCGATGATAGAAGCGGCCAAGGCCCACGCCCGCGCGGGCTCAACCCGCCAGGAAGCGGTAGAAGTTGCGCAGCATGGCCGCCGTGGCACCCCAGATGAAGTACTCGCGCGGCGTGCCGTCGGCCCCCGCGCCCTGCCAGGGCATCGACAGGAACTGCCGCTGCCCGCCCTCGTACTCGAAGCGGTGGCGGCGGTGGTGGGCCGGGTTCATCAGCCAGGCCAGCGGCACCTCGAAGGCCTCGGCCACCTCGAAGGGGTCGAGCGCGAGCTGGAAGCGCGGCAGCACCAGAGCCACCACGGGCGTGACGACGAAGTTGGTGACCGTGGTGTACGTCGGCAGCGCGCCGAGGACCTCGACGTGCGCGGGGTCCAGGCCGACCTCCTCGTGCGCCTCGCGTAGCGCCGTGGCGGCGGGGCCGGCGTCCTCGGGCTCGCTGCGGCCGCCGGGGAAGCTGATCTGCCCGGCGTGGTCGCGCAGGTGGTCGGTGCGGCGCGTCAGCAGGACGGTCAGGCCGTCGGGACGCTGCACCAGCGGCAGCAGCACGGCCGCGGCCGCGGCGCTGCGGCCCTCGAAGGGCCGGCCGTCGCCCGGGTGCTCGGGCTCGAAGGGAACGCCGGCGGCAAAGCGCTCGCGCAGGCGCCCGGGAAACAGTCGCTCAGCCGGGACCGGCGGCAGATGCGAATCGACCCCCGCCACGGGCACGCGGCGGGGGTCGAGGATGCGCGGGGGCGCGGCCATGGCGGCGCCTTGCAGGGGCCTGCCTCAGGCAAGCTTCTCCTTGATGCGCGCCGACTTGCCGCTGCGCTGGCGCAGGTAGTACAGCTTGGCGCGGCGCACGTCGCCGCGGCGCTTGACCTCGATGCCGGCGATCAGCGGGCTGTAGGTCTGGAAGGTGCGCTCGACGCCTTCGCCGTTGGACACCTTGCGCACGATGAAGCTGCTGTTCAGGCCGCGGTTGCGCTTGGCGATCACGACGCCTTCGTAGGCCTGAACGCGCTTGCGCGTGCCTTCGACCACGTTGACGTTGACGATGACGGTGTCGCCGGGGGCGAAGGCCGGGATGGCACGGTTCAGGCGCGCGATCTCTTCCTGTTCGAGGGTGGCAATCAGGTCCACGGGGGTTCTCCGAAGCGATCGTGCTCTGGGCTGGGTTGGTGGAAAAGGTGGCCCGGCAGAGGATCGAAAAGCCTTCGAGTATAGCCCGACCCTGTTCAGAGCACGGGCAGGCCCGCCAGGAAGCGCTCGTCGGCCTTGCTCAGCCGCCCGGCGGCGCGCGCAGCCTCGATCAGGTCGGGCCGGCGCCGGGCCGTCAGCGCCAGCGACTGCTCGCGCCGCCAGCGCGCGATGTCGCCATGGTGGCCCGACAGCAGCACCTCGGGCACGGCAGGCTCGGCGCCGTCGACCACCAGGCGCTCGGGGCGGCTGTAGTGCGGGCCCTCCAGCAGCCCGTCGGAGAAGCTGTCGCCCTGGTGCGAGGGTTCGGCCAGCACGCCGGGCTGAAGCCGTGCGATCGCATCCAGCAGCGCCAGCGCCGGCAGCTCGCCGCCCGAGAGCACGAAGTCGCCCAGGCTCAGTTCCAGCGTGACGCGCGCGTCGATCAGCCGCTGGTCGATGCCCTCGTAGCGGCCGCACAGCAGCACCGCGCCGGGGCCGGCGGCCAGGTCCCGCACCAGGGCCTGGTCGATGCGGCGTCCGGTGGGCGTGAAGTGCACGACCGCGTGCGGCCCGGGGCCGCGGTCGGCCGCGATGGCGTCGAGCGTGCGCAGGAGCGGCTGCACCAGCATCACCATGCCGGCGCCGCCGCCGTAGGGACGGTCGTCGACGCGGCGGTAGGGGTCGTCGGTGAAGTCGCGTGGCGACCAGGTCTTCACCAGCACCGGCCCCTCGAAGGCGCGGCGCGTGATGCCGTGCACCAGGTGCGGCGCGATCAGCTCGGGAAAAAGGGTAACGAGGTCGAAGCGCATGGGGCCGCCGGCCGGCGCAGGGCCCGGATCAGTAGTCGGCCTGCCAGTCGACGCGGATGCGGCGCTCGGCCTGCTCGACGGCATCGACGTAGGCATCGACGAAGGGGATGAGGATCTCGTCGGCATCGGCCGCCGGCGGCTGCACGCGCAGCACGCAATGCGGGCCCGTTTCGATCAGGCCGACCACGCTGCCCAGCACCTGCTGCTCGCGGTTGAGCACCGCCAGGCCGATGAGGTCCACCCAGTAGAACTCGCCCTCGTCGGGCGTGGGGAAGCTGGTGCGCGGCACGAAGACGCGCGCACCTCTCAGGCTCTCGGCAAGGTCGCGGTCGTCGAGGTCCTGCGCGGTGGCGACGATGCCGTCGCCCTGCTCGCGCGCCTGCACGATGCGCAGCAGCACGGGGTGCGCCAGACCGCCCGGACGTGCCGGCTCGGCGGGCGCCAGGTACCAGCGCTTGGTGGAGAACAGGGCCTGCGCGTCGGCGGCGAAGGGCAATACCTTGATGCCGCCCTTGATGCCCCAGGCCCCGAGCACGCGGCCGACCTCGACCGCGTCGGCCGGCAGCGCCTCGGCAGGGCCCAGGGCGGCGTGCACGGCCGGCGGAAGGCTGCCGGTCAGGCCGCCTTGGCGGCCTGCGCGACCAGGCGCGCGACCGTGGGCGACAGCTGCGCGCCGACGCCCTTCCAGTGCGTCACGCGGTCCATCGCCACGCGCAGCGGTTGCTCGCCGCCGGCGGCCATGGGGTTGTAGAAACCCACGCGCTCGATGAAGCGGCCGTCGCGGCGCTCACGCGAGTCGGCGACGACGATGTTGTAGAACGGGCGCTTCTTGGCGCCGCCACGGGCCAGTCGGATCACGACCATCGGAAACCTCGAATCTTCGAATGACGACGGCCAGGGCCCGTGGACACGGCCGGGCAGGCCATCAGCGGTGGCCGACGCCGTAGATACGCCCTGCGGCTCGTGGTGCCGGGGCCAGCGTCGGAAACCGCGCATTATAGACTGCGCGCCGCGCTTGCCCCTGCCGCCCGCGCGCTGCCCATACCCTCCCGATGCCTCCCGCCGCCGCACCCGACCGCACCGCCCCGCCCTACCGCAGCAAGACGCTGGCCGTCTGGCTGGCCGTGCTGTTCGGCACGCTGGGCCTGCACCGGATGTACGTGCGCGGCTTTGGCGACGCCTGGGGCTGGCTGCACCCGCTGCCCACGGCGCTGGGGGCCATCGGCCTGCACCGCCACCTGACGCTGGGCCAGGACGACCGCCTGTCGTGGCTGCTGCTGCCGCTGCTGGGCCTGAGCATCTCGCTGGCCATGCTCACGGCCATCGTCTGGGCGCTGACGCCCGACGAGCGCTGGGACGCCCGCCACAACCCGGGCCACGGGGGCGTGGCCACCGGCTGGGGCCCCGTGCTGGGCGCCATCGTGGCGCTGCTGCTGGGCGGCGGCATCCTGATGGGCACCATCGCCTACGGTGGACAACGGTTCTTCGAGTCGCAGCTCGGGGCCTTGGCGCCGGCCGTCGGGCTGCGGGGCTGACCCGCGCCGGCCGCCCGTCAAGCCAGTTTCTCGAGCGGCTGGCCCGCAGTGCCCTGCCGCCACGCGGCCAGCGCGCCGAGCGCCGAGTGGCCGAGTGCCGGAGCCAGTTCGAGCAGCGGCTCCAGCACGAAGGCGCGGCGGTGCAGGCGCGGGTGCGGCACGGTCAGCAGCGGCGTGGCGATCGTCCGCTCGCCGAACAGGAGCAGGTCCAGGTCGAGCGTGCGCGGCGCGTTACGGTAGGGGCGCTGCCGATGGTGCTTCTCCTCGATCGCCTGCAGCGACCGCAGCAGGGCCTCCGGGTCGAGCGCCGTGCGCAGTTCGGCCACGGCATTGATGAAGTCGGGCCCCGTCGCCTCGACCGGGGCCGTGCGGTACAGCGACGAGCGCCCGAGCAAGCGCGTGCCCGGCAGCGCGGCCAGGGCCTCGAACGCGGCGTTCACCGTGGCCGCGGCGTCGCCCAGGTTCGCACCGAGGCCGACGAACACCCGCTCGCGGGTCATCCCGGGGCGGCGGGCGGGCCACCGGCACCGCCCCTGCCGCCCTCTGGGCGCGGTCCGCGGCGTCGGCGACGGCGGCGCTTGCGCGGCGCCGTCGCATCGCCTTCGGCCGGCGCTTGCCGGTCGGCGCCGGCCGCGGGCGCGTCGTCATCGTCATCGTCGTCGACCTGCGCCGCCGCAGCCGCCGGCGCCGTGCGGCGCACGCGGGCCGGCCCGCCGGCCGGCTTCACGTCGGCCAGCAGGGCCTCGCGTTCGTCGTCGCTGCCCAGGTGGAAGTCCTCCCACCAGTCGGCGAGGGCGCTGCCGGCCTCGCCCGCGTCGGCGCGCAGCCGCAGGAAGTCGTAGCCGGCTCGGAAGCGCGGCTGCGCCACGAGGCTGGCGGCGCTGCTCGCCGTGCGGCGGTCGAAGCGCGGCTGCATCAGCCAGATCTCGCGCATGTCGGCCGCCAGCTTGCCGCGGCCGGAGATGTCGCCGATGCGCGCGTCGAACACCGCGTCGACGGCCTGCTGCAACGACGGCAACGCGGCCTCGCCCTGGGCCTTCAGGGCCATCCAGCGGTCCTGCACGTCGTGCCACAGCAGGCAGGCCAGCAGGAAGCTCGGTGCCACCGCGCGGCCCTCGGCCACGCGGCGGTCGGTGTCTTCGAGCGCCAGCCGCACGAAGGTCTCGCGCGCCGCGCTGCCGCCCGAAAGAGCCGCCTCCAGCACCGGGAAGATCGCCGTGCCGCCCCCCACCAGGCCGAAGCGCCTCATCTGCTCCAGGCTGGCCAGCGCGTGGCCGGTCTGCAGCAGCTTGATCATCTCGTCGAACAGCCGCGAGACGGGCACGTTGGCCAGCAGCGGCACCATCGTGCGCACCGGAGCCTCGGTGGCCGGGTCGAGACCGAAGCCCAGCTTGGCCGCGAAGCGCACCACGCGCAGGATGCGCACCGGGTCCTCGCGGTAGCGCGTGGCCGGGTCGCCGATCATGCGCAGCACTCGGCCGCGCGCGTCGGCCAGGCCGCCGTGATAGTCGACCACGGTCTGCGTCACGGGGTCGAAGTACATCGCGTTGATCGTGAAGTCGCGCCTCGCGGCGTCCTCGATCTGCGGGCCCCAGACGTTGTCGCGCAGCACGCGGCCCTCGGCGTCGACGACATGCTGCCTGTCCGCGATCTGGGACTTGCCGGTCTTCTCGTTGCCCGCCACCTGCTCGGCCGCCGTGGCGTCGAGATAGGCGCGGAAGGTGCTCACCTCGATGGTCTCGTGCTCGCGGCCGCGGCCGAACACGACGTGAACCAGGCGGAAGCGCCGGCCGATGATGAATGCGCGGCGGAACAGCGCCTTGACCTGCTCGGGCGTGGCGTCGGTGGCGACGTCGAAGTCCTTGGGGCGCAGGCCCACGAGCAGGTCGCGCACCGCGCCGCCCACGATGTAGGCCTCGTAGCCGGCGTCCTTCAGGGTGCGCACCACGCGCACCGCGTTGGCGTCGAGCAGCCGCGGGTCGATGCGGTGCTCGGCCGAGGCGATCTCCGCGCGCGCGCCGAGCGGGATCACGGGCACGGCCGGGGCGGCGGGTGCGGCGGGGGCGTCGCCGGCGCCGAACAGGCGCTGGATGAGCTTCTTGATCATGTGAACAGGTGGATGACGGGCCAGCCGCGCTCGGCCGCGATGCGCGCCAGGCCGGCGCCGGGGTTGGTGGCCACCGGATGGCTGACGGCCTCCAGCAGCGGCAGGTCGTTCGTGGAGTCGCTGTAGAAGGTGCAGCGCGGCGCCGCGGCCAGCGTGCTGCCCAGCCCCGCGAGCCAGGCCTGCACGCGCGCGATCTTGCCCTCGCGGAACGAGGGCGTGCCGGCGATGCGGCCCGTGACGCGGCCGGCGGCATCGCGCTGCAGCTCGGTGGCGATCAGGACGTCGATGCCGAACAGCGCCGCGATGGGCCGCGTGACGAACTCGTTGGTGGCGGTGACCAGCGCCAGGCGCTCGCCGTCGTCGCGGTGGCGCCGCACGAGCTCGAGGGCGGCCGGGTGCAGCAGCGGCCTGATGACCTCGTCGACGAAATCGGCCAGCACGCCATGCTGCTCGGCCTCGGAGCGGCCGCGCCAGGCCGAGGTGGCGAAGTCGACGTAGGCCGCCATGTCGAGCCGGCCCTCGAGGTAGTCGGCGTAGAAGCGGTCGTTGGCGTGGCGGAAGGCGTCGTCCGAAGCCCAGCCGCGCTGCACGAGGAACTCGCCGAAGGCGTGGTCGCTGTCCCGCGGCAGCAGCGTGCCGTCGAGGTCGAAGAGCGCGAGCGCAGGGGCCGTCATGCCCCGGCCTCCGGCAGCCCTTCTTCCGCCAGCATCTGCCGCACCAGCGGCAGCGTGATGCGGCGACCCTTGGCGAGGCCGAACTCGTCGAGGCGGTCCAGGGCCAGCATCAGGTGGCCGAGGTCGCGGGGGAAGCGCGCGAGCAGGTAGTCCATCACGTCATCGGGCAGGAAGATGCCGCGCCGGTCGGCCTCGCGGCGCAGCGCGGCGCGGGCTTCGCGGTCGGCCAGCGGCTCGAGCGCGAAGACGTGGCCCCAGCCCAGGCGCGTGCGCAGGTCGTCGCGGAGCGGCAGGTCCACGGGCGGCACGCGGCCGGCAGCCACCCATTGCACGCCCTGGGCCGACGCGGCCTCGAACAGCGCGAACGCCGCGTGCTGCGCGCCGGTGCCCAGCAACTCGCAGCGGTCCACCACCACCAGGGCCCAGTGCGGCTGCAGGACCCAGGGCTCGGGGTCGGCGGCGTCGAACCAGGCGGCCGTCTGGCCCGCGGCCTGGCAGCGCGCGGCCAGGGCCTGCATGAGGTGCGTCTTGCCGCTGGCCGCCGGGCCCCACAGGTAGACCGGGGCCGAGGGCTGCGCCAGGCCAGCCAGGTGCTGCAGCGCCGCGGCGTTCGCACCGGGCACGAAGTTGGCGAAGCTGGGGCGCGATTCGGGGCCGATGGCCAGGGGAATCTGCTTCATGCGGGCATCAGGGGGTGGCCTGCCAGGCTGCGAGGTGGCGCGCCAGCGCGGGCGCGTCGTCGGCATCGGGACACTGCGAGAGGTAGATCGACATCGCCGCGGCGGCCTCACGCCGGGCGCCGAGCTCGGCCAGCACCAGCGCGTGGTCGCGCCGTTCCGTCCAGGCCTCGGGCAGCAGGATCACCAGGCGCGCCAGCACCCGCTCGAGCCGGCGCCAGTCGGCGTGCGTGCGGTGGATCTCCTTGAGGTTGCGCAGCATGCGGGCCACGGTGTCGCGCGGCGCCGCGGCCACGAGGAACAGGCCCAGGGGCATCTCGTCGTCGTCGCCCAGGCGGCGGCGGAAGGGGGCGAGCCGATCCTCGAGTTCCTCGCGCGACAGCGAATGGCCGCTGAAGGGGTCGATGATCACCTCGCCGCGCGGCAGCGACACCTTCACCAGGAAGTGCCCCGGGAACGAGATGCCCCGCACCGTGAGCCCGGCCTGCGCACCGATCTCCTGGTACAGCACGGCCAGCGAGATGGGGATGCCGCGGCGCGTGGCCAGCACGGCGGGGATGAGGCTGTTGCGGCGGTCGTGGTAGTCGTTGACGTTGCCGCCGAAGCCCAGCTCGTTGAAGAAGTAGCGGTTGAGCAGGCGCAGGCGCTGCAGCGGCGGGGCGTCCGCCGGGAGGCGGGCCCGCAGGCGCTGCGCGAGCACGTCGACCTCGGCCAGCACCCCCTGCACGTCGAGCAAGGGGTCGTCGTCCTGGGCCAGCGAGACCGCCGCCTCCAGCAGCGGGAAGCCCTCGTCGCTGGCCACCAGCGAGGCGAAGTACGCCAGGGGCGTCACGTCGTGGGCTAGGGGCAGCTGCATGGTCGGTGGGCGTCGCGCCAGTGTAGGTCAGGCCCGGCGCAGGAAGTGGCGCGGGCGCAGGCCCAGCAGCAGCAGCAGCAGCCCGTACAGCAGCGCCACGCCGCCCAGCACGGCGGCCACGGCGCCCGCGCGCCGGGCCCACTGCGCCTGCAGGCCGATCCAGTCGACGGCACCGGCCGCCCAGGCCAGTGCCAGTCCCAGCACCACGTTGGCCAGCAGCACCTGCAACGCGAAGCGCCCCCAGCCCGGCTGCGGCCGGAAGGCCCCGCGGCGAAGCAGCCCCGCGAGCAGCAGCCCCGCGTTCACCCACGCGCCAAGCCCGATGGACAGTGCCAGCCCCGCGTGCCCCAGCCAGGGCACCAGCACCAGGTTCATCAGCTGCGTCGCCAACAGCACGCCGATGGCGATCTTGACCGGCGTGCGGATGTCCTGCCGCGCGTAGAAGGCCGGCGCCAGCACCTTGATGGCGACGATGCCCAGCAGCCCGGCGCCATAGCCCTGCAGGGCCAGCACCGTCATGCGCACGTCCTCGGCGTCGAAACGGCCGTAGTGGTACAGCACGGCCACGAGCGCCTGCGGGAACAGCAGCAGCGCCAGCGCGCAGGGCACGGTCAGCAGCAGCACCAGGCGCAGGCCCCAGTCGAGCATCGCGGAGAACGCCGCGCCGTCCTCGCGCGCCTGCGCAGCCGACAGCTGCGGCAGCAGCACCACGCCCAGGGCCACGCCCAGCAGCGCGGTCGGGAACTCCATCAGGCGGTCGGCGTAGGTCAGCCACGACACGGCGCCCACGGCCACGTGAGAGGCGATCTGCGTGTTGATCAGCAGCGAGATCTGCGCCACCGACACCCCCAGCAGCGCCGGCGCCATCTGCCGCAGCACCTGCCGAACGCCCGGGTGGTGCCAGGCGGAGGCGATGCCCGCCGGTGCCAGCGCAATGCGCGGCAGCATGCCCAGCCGCGCCAGCGCGACCAGCATGACGCCGAGCTGCAGCACGCCGCCCAGCATGACGCCGCCGGCCAACGCGTGGATGGGCTCGATGCCCTGGCGCTCGAACCAGGGCGCGCCCCACCACGCGGCGCCGATCATGCTGAGGTTCAGCAGCACAGGGGCGGCCGCGGGCACGGCGAAGCGCTTCCAGGTGTTGAGCACGCCCGCGGCCAGCGCCACCAGCGACATGAAGCCGATGTAGGGGAACATCCAGCGCGTCATCACCACGGCGGTGTCGAAGCGCTCCAGGCCCGAGCCCATCAGCCACACCAGCGCCGGCGCGCCGACCACCCCGAGCGCACAGGTCACCAGCAGCGCCCAGGCGAGCACCGTGCCCACGGCGTTGACCAGCGAGTGCGTGGCGGCGTCGCCCTCTCGCTCGCGCGTGGCGGCCAGCAGCGGCACGAAGGCCTGAGAGAACGCGCCTTCTGCGAACAGGCGGCGGAACAGGTTGGGGATGCGGAACGCGACGTTGAACGCGTCGGTCAGGGCGCCGGCGCCAAAGCTGGCGGCGATCAGCTGCTCCCGCACGAGCCCCGTCACCCGCGACAGCAGGGTCAGCAGCGAGACGGAGGCGGCGGCCCGGAGGAGATTCACCAGGGGAGTGCGGAGCAAACGGGCAAGTATAGACACGACGACACGGCGCCCTGGACGCATTACCAGGGCCGTGCTACACTCGACGGTCTTTGCATCCCGCCAACCCTTACACCGTTCATGGCCACCTCGTCCAAAGCCAAGAAGAAGACCGTCCGCATCGCCTCGGGCCGCAAGCGCGTGCGCCAGGACGTGAGGATCAACGCCGCCAACACGTCGCTGCGCTCGCACTTCCGCACGGTGGTGAAGAACGTGCAGAAGGCCGTGCTGGGTGGTGACAAGGCCAAGGCTGGCGAGAGCTTCAAGCTGGCCCAGAGCGTGATCGACTCGGTTGCCGACAAGGGCGTCTTCCACAAGAACAAGGCCGCCCGCCTGAAGAGCCGCCTGGCCGCCAAGGTCAAGGCTCTCGCGCTGGCCGCCTGACGCACCCGCTGCGCCGCGACGAAGGGCCCCCTGCGGGCCCTTTTCTTCGTTCCTTCTCTTCTTCCGTGCGCCGCTCAGGGCGGCGTGAGTTCCGTGACCCGCAGCTGGTTGTCGCGGGCGAAGTTCATGACGAAGTCCCAGGCCATCGGCTCGATGTCGCGCAGCGCCTCGTTAACCAGCACGCACTTCACGCCGTCCACCACCTGGGGCACGCAGTACGGCGAGTAGCCGATGTAGTCGCCGATGCCGCCGCCCCCGCCGCCGGGGCGGAAGCTGCTCATCGCGCCGGCCAGGCGCTCGGCCCAGTCGCTGGGGCGGAACGTGCGCCCCTCGAGCGTGAGGCCGTGGATGTGGAACTGACGGGGCTTGGGGAAGGTCATCGCAAACCGCGCAGGCCGTCGGGGCCGCCGGGCTGCAGCGCCGCATTGTGCCTTGCCTGCTGCGATGCAACATCGGCATCGCGAGCTGCCGCCGCTGGACAGGGCGACACCTAGAATCCGGCGTTCATCCAACCAGGAGCGCCACGCGATGAACGCCCCCGAGCCCGCGGTCACCCGGCCCATGCCCCATGTGATGAACACCTACGGCCGCCTGCCGATGGCGTTGTCGCACGGCCGAGGCTGCTGGGTCTGGGACACCGAGGGCCGGCGCTACCTCGACGCGCTGGGCGGCATCGCCGTCAACACGCTGGGCCACGCCCACCCCAAGCTGGTGCCGGCGCTGCAGGACCAGGTCGCGCGGCTGATCCACTGCTGCAACTACTACCAGATCCCGCTGCAGGAGCAGCTCGCCGCCAAGCTCTGCGAGCTGTCGGGCCTGAGCGCGGCCTTCTTCTGCAACTCGGGCCTGGAGGCCAACGAGGGCGCACTGAAGATCGCGCGCAAGTACGGGCACGACAAGGGCATCGAGCGCCCCGAGATCATCGTCTACGAGCGCGCCTTCCACGGCCGCAGCATCGCCACGCTGTCGGCCACCGGCAACCCGAAGGTGCAGAAGGGTTTCGAGCCCCTGGTCGAGGGCTTCGTGCGGGTGCCGCTGAACGACCTCGGCGCGGTCGAGCAGGTGGCCGCGACGAACCCCAACGTGGTGGCCGTGTTCCTGGAGACCATCCAGGGCGAGGGCGGCATCAACCCCGCGCGCTGGGAGTACCTGCAGGGCCTGCGCCGCATCTGCGACGAGCGCGGCTGGCTGCTCATGCTCGACGAGGTGCAGTGCGGCATCGGCCGCACCGGCAAGTGGTTCGCGCACCAGTGGGCCGGCGTCCTGCCCGACGTCATGCCGCTGGCCAAGGGCCTGGGCTCGGGCGTGCCGGTGGGCGCCATCGTCGTCGGCCCGCGGGCCGTGAACGTGCTGGGCCCGGGCAACCACGGCACCACCTTCGGCGGCAACCCGCTGGCCATGCGCGCGGGGGTGGAGACGCTGCGCATCATGGAAGAAGACGGGATCCTGGCCAACGCCGCTGCCGTGGGCGAGGTGCTCACGGCCGCCCTGCGCGAAGGACTGTCGGCCGAGATCGCCGCCGGCACCGTGAAGGAGCTCCGCGGCGCCGGCCTGATGATCGGCCTGGAGCTCGACCGCCCCTGCGGCGTGCTGCTGGGACGCGCCGCCGAGGCCGGGCTGATGATCAGCGTCACTGCCGACAGCGTGATCCGCCTCGTGCCGCCGCTGGTGATGACCGCCGACGAGGCGCGCCAGGTGGCCGCCATCCTGGTGCCGCTGGTGCGCGACTTCCTCGCCCACGGCTGAGGCCGCCGATGAAGCCCGGCCACTCGCTGATCCGGCACTACCTGCAGTTCAAGGACTTCCGCGCCGAGGAGTACGCCTACCTGCTGGAGCGCGCGCGCATCATCAAGACGCGCTTCAAGAACTACGAGCGCTACACGCCGCTGGTCGACCGCACGCTGGCGATGATCTTCGAGAAGGCCAGCACGCGCACCCGCGTGAGCTTCGAGGCCGGCATGTACCAGATGGGCGGCTCCGTCGTGCACCTCACCACGGGCGACAGCCAGCTCGGCCGCGCCGAGCCCGTGGAGGACAGCGCGCGCGTCATCAGCCGCATGGTCGACCTGGTGATGATCCGCACCTACGAGCAGAGCAAGCTCGAGCGCTTCGCGGCGCACTCGCGCGTGCCGGTGATCAACGGGCTGACGAACGAGTACCACCCGTGCCAGATCCTGGCCGACATCTTCACCTACATCGAGCATCGCGGCTCGATCGCCGGCAAGGTGGTGGCCTGGGTGGGCGACGGCAACAACATGGCCAACACCTGGCTGCAGGCGGCCGAGATCCTGGGCTTCACGGTGCACGTGAGCACGCCCAGCGGCTACGAGGTCGACCCCGCCCTTGCCGGCATCCGCGACGCCGGCTGCTTCAAGGTCTTCAACCACCCGATGCAGGCCTGCGAGGGCGCCCACCTCGTCACCACCGACGTGTGGACGAGCATGGGCTACGAGGCCGAGAACGAGGAGCGCCGCAAGGCCTTCGTCGACTGGTGCGTCGACGAGGAGATGATGGCCGCGGCCCGGCCCGATGCCCTGTTCATGCACTGCCTCCCGGCGCACCGCGGCGAGGAGGTCACCGCCGAGGTCATCGACGGCCCCCAGAGCGTGGTCTGGGACGAGGCCGAGAACCGCATGCACGTGCAGAAGGCGCTCATGGAGTACCTGCTGCTGGGCCGGATCGGCTAGCGGCGCACGAAGGCCGTCACCAGCGGCTGCCCGTCGAGCGCGCGGCTGCGGTGGCCGTGGACGGCGGGGTCGAAGGTCGCGCCCTCGGGCAGCGTGTCGGCCGAATAGAAGTGCTGGCCGGGGCCGAAGACGCGCACGCTGCCGTCGGGCAGGCCGATCTCCATGCGGCCCTCCAGCACGAAGAGCCACTGCGGGTGCGTGGTGCAGTGGAAGCTGCTGGCAAAGCCCGCAGGGCTGCGCCGCAACTGCAGGCCGCCGCTGGGCATGATCGCGCTCAGGCGCGACATCGGCGTGCCCTCGGTGAGCGGCACGCTGCGCTCGACGAAGCGCGCGCGGCCGTCGGGACCGGTCTCGAGGATGACCTGGGTGAAGCTGTCGGCGGTGGCGTCCATGGCGCCGATGCTAAGCGTGCTCAGCCGCCGAGGCCGTCCCACAGCAGCTTGACGCCCGCCACTGCCATGCCCAGGTAGGCCAGGCGGTAGAACCAGGTGGGATCGGTGCGCTCGACGAGCCGAACGCCCAGCCACACGCCCACCGGCGCCAGCGGCAGCAGCAGCAGCGAGGTCGCCAGGTTGCGCAGGTCCATCAGGCCCAGCGCCGCGTAGGGCACCAGCTTCACCAGGTTGATGGCCGCGAAGTAGGCGGCCATGGTGGCACTGGCGACCACGGGCGCCAGCTTCAGCGGCAGCACGTAGGCCATGAGCGGCGGCCCGCCCGCGTGCGCCACGAAGCTGGTGAAGCCCGAGGTCGCGCTGCACAGCGGCGCCGCCCAGGCCGGCGGCGGGCGGCCCTCGCGGCGGATGGGAAACAGCAGCCGCTGGGCCAGGAACAGCAGCGTCAGCGCGCCCAGCACGCCGGCCACGGCACGGTCGCTCAGCATGCCGAACAGCAGCGTCCCGATGACGATGCCCAGCACGCCCCAGGGCACCAGGCGCCGCGCCAGTGCGCGGTCGCGGTGGCGCCACATCTGCTGCACGCCGGTGGCATCCATGGCGATGAGCAGCGGCAGCATCACCGCCGCCGCCTGCGGCGCTGGCACGGCCAGCGCCAGCAAGGGCGTGGCCAGCGCACCAAGCCCGCTGGCAAAGCCGCTCTTGGACAACCCCGTGATCAGCACGGCCGGCACGGCCAGCGCATAGAAGAACGGGTCGGTGATGAAAGGCCAGGCCGGGGGCATGCGGTTCGCGGGGCGGGAGCGACGCATTGTGGCGGTGTGGCGCCCGGAGCAGGCGCTGCCGTGGCATGGCACGACACGCGACGCCCCGCGCACGCCGCCTGCGCCATACTGGCGCGAATGAACACCTTCCGACCCCTCCCGTTCCTGCTGGTGGCCGCCGGCCTGGTTGGCGGCTGCACCACCACCGAAACCTCGCGCGCCATCGAGCCCGTCCGCACCGCCTCGGCGTCCACACCCGCACCGGCCAGCGCCGGCCCGCGCGCGCCCATCGCCGTGGGCAACTTCGACAACCGTTCGAGCTTCGGCCGCGGCATCTTCGCCGACGGCAGTGACCGGCTGGGCTCGCAGAGCAAGACCATCCTCGTCGCGCACCTGCAGCAGACCAACCGCTTCAGCGTGCTCGACCGCGAGAACTTGGCCGAGGCGCGGCAGGAGGCGGCGCTGCGCCAGACCCAGCAGGCCATCCGCGGCGCGGACTACCTGGTCACCGGCTCGGTCAGCGAGTTCG